>DAOMSB010000017.1:0-39400 GCA_035446145.1 Promineifilum sp. (SeqCode)
GCACGGACGATGATTCGACCGTACACTCCACAGGCAGTAAAATCAGGGATTGAATCAGTGACGCGCGATGACCGTAATTGATCTGCCGGTCGAAACCCATTCCCGCGCGCCCCGCTTAGGTTCTGGAGTTCATATGCGCGTATTAATCACCGGCGCGGCCGGCTTTCTCGGCTCGCATCTGTGCGACCGTTTTATTGCCGAAGGACATACTGTAGTCGGTATGGATAACCTGATCACCGGCAATATGGAAAATATCGCCCACCTTTATGGGCATGACCGTTTCAGCTTCATCAAGCATAATGTCAGCCAATATATCTATGTGGATGGTCCACTGGATGCCGTGCTGCATTTCGCCTCTCCGGCCAGCCCAAACGATTATCTGGAGCACCCGATCCCTACGTTGAAGGTCGGCTCCCTGGGGACGCATAACACGCTGGGATTAGCCAAAAACAAGGGTGCGCGTTTCCTGCTGGCCTCCACGTCAGAAGTTTATGGCGATCCACAGGTGAACCCGCAGCCGGAGAGCTATTGGGGACACGTCAATCCCATTGGCCCGCGTGGCGTCTATGATGAGGCCAAGCGCTTTGCCGAGGCCATCACCATGGCTTATCATCGCTATCATGGATTGGAGACGCGCATCGTTCGCATCTTCAACACCTATGGGCCACGCATGCGCCTGAATGACGGCCGCGCTGTGCCGAACTTTATTTACCAGGCACTGACCGACCAACCTATCACCGTCTATGGCAGTGGCACACAGACCCGCGCGTATCAGTTTTATAGCGACCTGATCGAGGGGATATATCGCCTCTTGCTCTCTGATGAAGCGATGCCTGTCAATATCGGCAATCCCGATATGGAAATGACGGTCATGGCATTGGCTGAGATGACCGTAAGGCTGGCCGGCAGCCGGTCGGAGATCATCTGCATTGAGCCGACCGATGACCGCATCGTGGATGATCCCCAGGTGCGCCGGCCGGACATCACCCGAGCGCGGACGATCCTCGGTTGGGAGCCGCGCGTGCCGGTCGAAGAAGGGCTGGCCAGGACAATCGATTTCTTTCGGCAACGACTTTGATTAGACAGCTTCCGACTCGTTTCGCCGGCGACCTCGTAGGCGCGCAAGGGGTAATCTACCTCCTTGCCGGAGTAGTCGCTGTCTTGATCTCACGGCTTCCCCTGCCGATTGCGGCTGGATTAGTAGGTATTGGCGCGATGTTCATTCTCGCGCTCATTAACCCTCTGTTTGGCTTGGGTCTGGCGCTCCTGCTGGGGCCATTCGGCGCGCTGGAAGCGATTGTCCTTGGCCCATCATTATTCGACAGTGGGCAGGTGGCGCTGATGTTGACGTTTGCAGCCTGGATCGGGACGGGATTAGCCCGACGCAGATTGCTCATTCCGCGTACGGGCTTCAATATCCCCTGGTTGCTGTTCATCCTGATTGCTGCGCTGTCGCTGCTCGATGCCTATTCGGTGTCTTTGGGGCTTGTTGAGCTACTCAAGTGGCTGGAGATCGGTCTGATCGTCTGGCTTATCCTGGATATGGCGAGCGATCCTGAGCGACGGCCGTCCGGCTATGCGGCGGTGATGCGATTGATACTGGCGATGCTGCTGCTTGTCGGTCTCCTGCAGGCGTTGATTGGCATCTGGCAATTTGGGCTGCGGGGCAATGGCCCGGAGCATTTTCTGGTACTCGGCCGTTTCTATCGCGCCTATGGCACCTTTGAGCAGCCCAACCCCTTTGGGGGCTATATGAACCTCATCGCTTTCCCGGCGCTGGGCTTATTGTTGGGTTTGCTGGTTGCCTGGTGGTCGCGACGACAGGGGGAACAGATGGCTGATCATCTGACACCTCGTGGGCTGTGGTTGGGGCTGGCACTTCTTGCCTCGGTCGCCGGTTCGCTGGCGGTCATCCTTTCGTGGAGTCGGGGCGCATGGCTTGGTTTTCTGGCCGGTGCTGCGGTCCTGGCATTGTTCAGCACGCGACGAATTGCGCTGGGCCTGATGGTGATGATAACCGCTTTGGCCCTGACCATAGGTGGGCTAAGCCTGGGCGTGGCTACCGGGTTCGGCCCATCACAGGCTATCATTGATCGATTGAGCGGCTTCCGTGAAGAGTTTACGCTGGGCGACGTGCGCGGCGTTGATATCAATGACGCGAACTACTCGGTCATTGAACGCCTGGCCCATTGGCAGGCAGCGGCCGATATGGCTCGCGATGATCTATGGACCGGGGTCGGTTTTGGAAATTACGGCGCAGCCTATGGCGATTACGATCTTATCAACTTCCCCGACGCCCTGGGTCATGCCCATAATTATTACCTGAATCTGCTGGCCGAGGTCGGCCTGCCGGGGGTGCTCGCCTATGTACTATTTTGGCTGGTGCTTGTGGGGCAGTCGGTTCGGTATGCGCAGCGGGCCGCGTGGCCCGAACGTGGGATTATCGTCGGTCTTTTAGCGGCCTGGACGGCATTGGCAGTGCATCATCTGGTGGATAAACTTTACGTGAATAACATCTACGTTCATTTGGGCGTGATGATTGGCCTGCTACAATTGTTCGCTTGGCCCGGCTTTGAAGCTGGGTCTAATCGCGGCCGAATCGACGAACCTCTCAAGGTTGACGATTGATTAGGGATGTCCAGGATGATTACATATGTCGCCGGCGTATCCAGCCGGTTTGGGTTCAACCCTCGGGAAACCGAACGGTTCATAAAATTTCTTGTTGTGGGCGGCATCGGCTTTGTCGTCGACTTCGGCATTTTTAATTTGTTGCTAGATCCCGCCAATGCGCTGGTGATGCCGGGTACGGGATTCTATAATCTGCTCACCCAGTTTGGGTTCAGCAACTATTTGATCACCCATCTGGGGCCAACAATTGCTTCGGCCGTTTCCTTTGTGGCCGCCGTATTGAGCAATTTCCTCTGGAACCGATATTGGACTTACCCCGATTCCCGTTCCCGCTCTCGCCGCCGCCAGTTCACGATGTTCTTTATCGTGAGTCTGGTCGGCGTCCTGATTCGTATTCCTATTGTTTTCTTTATGACGCCGGTGTTCCGGTCGCTCGTCAATAATATCGGCGCGCTGGCCGCCTATACCACCCGGCTGGCGGATAACCTGTCGCTGGCGGTGGCCGTGTTGGTGGTTCTGTTCTGGAATTTCTTTGCCAACCGGCATTGGACCTATAACGACATAGAATAATGGCTGATCGGAAGGGGGCGGTCATTGGCTTTGACGTGACGGCCGCCCTCACGCAGGGTGGGGGAATCGGCCGATATACGCGAGAGCTTATCCACGCTCTGACCATAGAAGCCCCGCAACTCACCTATAAACTCTTCTCCGCTCGCCCACCGACCAAGCCGCCGATTCCCGATTCGCTGCCTGTCGCGCCGCATGTTCGACATTATCCCGCCCCGGTCGATGAACATTGGCTCTATCGGCTTTGGTATCGGGCACGATTACCCGTCCCGGTGCAAACCTTCACGGGATCGATCGACCTCTTTCATTCGCCTGATTTTGTCTTGCCGCCCGTCAGCGGCCGAATCCCGACGATCCTGACGGTTCACGATCTGTCTTTCGTCCATTACCCGGAGACATTCCCCGCGAAGCTCGTCGCTTATCTGAATCGGGTCGTTCCCTGGTCTGTGGGGCGAGCCGGGCATATTCTGGCCGATTCGCTCTCCACATCGCGTGATCTGCAATCGCTCTGGGGTGTGGCCGCCGAGCGGATCACAGTGCTCTATAGCGGCGTCAATGAGCGGTTCAGGCCCGTCGACGGTGCAACGCTGAGTGCAGTACGTCGTCGCTACGGTTTGGACAGGCCCTATGTTCTGGCCGTCGGCACGGTTCAGCCGCGCAAAAATTACGAGATGCTCGTTCGCGCCTTTCAGCCGGTGGCTGAACGTCACCCGCATTTGCTCGTCATCGTCGGAGGCAGGGGGTGGCTGGATGAAGGCTTGCCGGCCGAGATCGAGCGCCTGGGACTTGGAGACAGGGTGAAACTGGCCGGGTTCGTGGATGACGCCGATCTGCCGGCTGTGTACTCCGCGGCCGATTTGCTGGTGTTCCCCAGTCTGTATGAGGGGTTCGGATTGCCATTGCTGGAAGCCATGGCGTGCGGGACGCCGGTTATCTCATCCAATGCGTCCAGCCTGCCGGAAGTGGCCACAGAGACGAGCGCGATCCTTTTGTCTCCCCACGATGAGAAAGCCTGGACGACGACAATACTTCGATTGTTGGAGGATGAACATGCTCGCGATGAGTTACGTATGGCTGGGTTGGCACGGAGCGCTCAGTTCAGTTGGCTTGCCACTGCCCGCCAACTGGCGGGTCTTTACGCGTCTCTGCTCGCCGGCGAAAATTTTTAGTTATCGTTGTTGTCGCCCCTGTATGAATTACCTATAATGGCCCCTGACCAATGAGCTATTTTGCAACAGATGGCATCATGGGTCGCCGCCGCTCGGCGCGGAAGCCTTTGTGATTTATCGGTAGTACCAATAATTTGATCTGTATTGGGAGCAACTTTGCCCGGAAGGCATGGCGGCGCCGCTGCTTGCGTGCTGCCGGGTTGTCGCTCGGAATGTGGTAATACCGGAGTCTTATGGATGTTTCGCTGCCCGAAAACAGCACATTGCTCACCAACCCCTATGTGGTCGGCCGCCCGCTAACCGGCATGTCCACCGCGCTGTACGTGGGTCGCGAGGAGATATTCGACTGGTTCGATGAGAACCTCGCCGGCATGGGCCAGCCAAATGCGTTGATGCTCTACGGCCGGAGACGGATCGGCAAGACCTCGACACTGTACCAGTTGGTTGAAGGGGAGCGAGGACGCCCCTTGCGAGAGGATCGGCCGCGTCATCTGATCCCGGTGTACATTGACCTGCAACGATATGCCGGTCGGCCGACTGATGAATGGTTGCGCCGCCTGGCCCGCGATATTTGTCGGCGTGTGGAGGTCGCTAATCACGATGACGTTGCCTCTCATGGCGAGATATCCGACGAAACGGCATATGCTACCTTCGATCGCTCTCTCGACTATCTGGAGCGTATCTTACCAGACGATAGCCTCATCCTGCTGGCCATAGATGAATTTGAACAGATTCGGGATGGGATCGAGAGCGGTGTTCTGGATTCGCAAATCCTGCCCTTCATTCGTTCGCAAATCCAACATCGGACCAGGATCGCCTTTCTTCTGTGCGGCTCTACTGCGCTCCTTGAGCCGTTTTGGGGTCCAATCGCTGATTTAACAGCTCGGTTCGAGATTGGCCCGCTGGATTCCCGGCAAACGGAGGAGCTTGTTCGCCGACCCGTTGAGGGTGTACTTGAGGTTGAGGATACGGCCGTCGAACTCATTTGGCAAGCCACGGCCGGCCACCCGTTTCTCATCCAGTCAATCTGCCACCGGCTGGTGAGCCAGGCCAATCGCAATCACTTGCGAAGTGCGATCAGAGCTGAAGACGTCGAAAGCGTTATCGCTCGGATGGAAAGGGAAGGATATGGTAACGGCACGGGCCATGGCCTTGACGCGGTGGCCGCTACCAGGGTGGAGGAGATCAAGCTATGAGAATGCCCTATGTCGTTGGGCCGCCCGTCCGATTGCCGACGGATTTCTTCGGCCGCCAGAGCCAAACGCAGCAATTCTTTGAGACGTTGGCCGGCACGCAGATGCAATGCGTCAGTGTCCTGGGTTTGCGGCGAGCGGGCAAGACCTCGTTCTTCCAGTACATAACCCATCCCGAGATCATGGCGGCCTATCTGCCTGATCCGCAACGGTATGTGATGGTCTATGTTGATGTGTCCGCCTGCAAGACCCCGGCTGAATTCTACGATCGCGTGTACCGGAAGCTGATGAGCAATTTGCCTCGTGTGCCGTCTGGCGCAGCTCGTTCGCAATCAGGTAACGACGTTTATGACGTAGAGTCGCTCCTCTACGAGTTCGGCGAGCGGCGCGTGGTTTTCTTGATGGATGAGTTCGATCAATTGCGCGCGGCCGACTTCGGCGCGGACTTCATGACCGAGTTGCGCGCGCTGGCCGGTATCTGGGACTTCGAGTTGGCTTATGTGACCGCCTCATATTGGGACAACTATCGCCTGGGTAAATTCGTTGGTTTACCGCCCACATCTCCCTTCTACAATATCTTCTACCCGACTCCCATCTACTTGTCCGGTCTAAGCCCCGCGGAGTTGGACGATCTGGTGAAAGCTCCCGCTCGGCGTGTGGGCATTTCCGCCGACGATGAAGATGTAGCCTTCGTGCGTTATCAGGCCGGCACCTTGCCGTTCTTCGTCCAGGCGGTGGCTGCTATCTGGCTGACCTATAAGGCTCAGGGAAAAAAGCCTGATCATTCGGCCATCAGTCAACGGCTGGTTTCGGAAATGTGGCCTTATTTTGAACAATGGTGGAGCAATTTTAGCGATGTGGAGCGAGACGTAGCCGTTGCTGTCGCTGCTGAAAAGCCTGTATCCCGTCTGGCATATGGCGAGCAAGAGATTGATCACGCCGTACAACGATTGAAAAACTACGGCATCCTGGCCGCCACGGGCGACAACCTGTGGGTGGATAGCGCCCTGTTCGGTCATTGGATCCATGAGTATACAGGCCGCGGCAAGGGGAAGGATGCGGCCAGTTCGGTGACCACGCGGGCTAATGGTCGCCCCTCCGCAGGTCCTTCCTGGTCAGACACGGCTGCTGCTCGGCGCATGTTACAGATTATCGCGGATGTGACTGCCCAATTTTCGCGCTTGCCGGCCATTTACGCGCGCAAGAGCGATACTGAGCTGCGCGACCATCTGAAGCTGGCCCTCGAATCCGGCCTGGCGCCCCTATCGAGCAGCGTGGCCCTGTCGGAAAGGAATCCGGCCGATCTGGCAGTTGTTCAAAACGGTGAGAACCATGTGGCCGTCAGTTGTCGAACCTGGATGGGGCAGACGGCGCTCTTGCGAAACCTGAATTCTTTATTGAGTCATCTCGATGCGCCCCAGACCCACGCGATCGATGTGGTGTTTGTGCGCGACCAGGAGTTTGGTCTGGTGGCTGAGGCGGTCGCCCAAGCCATGCCCCGACATGCATGTTATCTCGGCTTTAACGGCCGACACGACGGCCGCCTGGACTATCGGTTTCACCTGAACGGGGACCCACATAGCGAGGTCACCGTTTCAGTGTTATTGGCTCATCTTCCCGGTTAATTTGCGCCAATGCCACCAAACCATCACCATGGCTATGGTGTCCAGTTCGCAATACTGCAGCAACAAGTCACGCCATTGGGCTGCTTCCAGGGTGGCGTTGGCCGACGCCCGTTCCATCATACTGTAGTAGGCCATGATAGCTCCCGTTCCTTCCGCGACCGCAATTTGGCGACCGCCGATTGAGAGTGGCGGCAACACATGGTAAGGGCTGGTAGGCTCGCTTTCCGTTTCGGCCGCGTATTGCGGCAGCCGGCGGCGGATAGCGGGGTTGGACTGCCAAACTGCATCCGTGATGACTTTCAGGGAAGTGCGCCCACCCGCTCTTGGATGCAGATAATGTTTCTGCGCGACCTGATTGAGATCGACAATGCGATCGCTTTCCAACAGGCGGCCGATCCAAGCGCCCACATCCGACCCCGCAGCCTCTCGTTCGGCCAATTGCTGCTGAATTTTACGCAAGATCGTGATCTCATGATTCGACCAGATAAGTACCGAGCCTTCGTCGCCCAGGTTATTGCGAAGCGTGGTAGCGAACAACTCATTGGGAAAGGTGTCTATTGATTGTAGCCATTCGTAGTGTTGCGGTATGGCGTTGGGGGCGTTGATGGTGTGGCAACTCCATTGAAAGGCAATCGTTTCATAAGGCCGCATCCCATGATAGTGGGGAATAGTCGGGGCACACGTCTCAAAGTCAATAAATCGAAGAGGGTAAATCAGGGTATCAAGCACTGCTCCAAGCTCGTCGCTGAACCATTCACGATTGTCCCGAGTGCATTCGATTTGCAATCGTTGCCGCCGCGCGTGCTCGCCCACGCTGCCGTCACGACGCGACAGAGACTTGATCGGCACATCGAAGAGGCTCGCCTTGCCCTCAGATATGAGCTTGTCGGCTGTTTTGCCGCCGGCCTGGCTCACATGGTAAAGGTCGAGAATGTGAGGGGTAACATCGGCCATCTTCCCCCAGCACTCATGAAAGCCCCTTAATGGTCCCTCGGCGACGTGAAACTCGCAGCTACGGCAATGAGTTGAGATGGGTGTTGTAATCCGCGTGAGTGCCGGCCGGAGGCTGTCCAGATATATCTTTATCTGTTGCCTGACTCCTGGTAGCAATATGCCTACTTCTTCCTGAACGTTGACCCGGCACACCAATGGGTTGCGACGGATGAGTTGCGGCTCTCCGGTGTAATTGGAGTAGGGGATGTCGTCGCCATCATTACTCGTGCTGTGTGATCGCAAGACGAATTGCCGGTGCAAGCCATCGATCTGGCACGGCCGGCTGCTGTCCGGCATCAGGAGATAAGGGATGACGGTCGCGTCAGGGAATATCTGCTGCAGGACGTTTGTTTGAAACGCGACATCCTCAAGATAGGGCCGCCATTCGCTCTGGATACCGTCGGCCGATCTTGGGGCACGAAACAGGTTGGGGAGCCCTTGCTGAACTCGTTCGTCATTCTTTTGGCGGTCGAAGGCGCGCGACTTAATCTCGATGATCTCGAAAACATTGCCGCGCTTGATCAGGATATCAACGCGGGCCAACAACCCATCATTGATGAGGGTCGCTTCAAAAAGGGTGCAATTGTTGGCGAGGGCCGACATCGTGTCCCAGGCGGCCGCTTCTACGTCGTTATTGAACCCGATCCAGCGGCCATCGGGGTATAATACTCGCGCCAGTGCTTCAATCAGGTAGCCTTGATCGGCCAGCATCGACAAATATTCATCACCAGCTTTCAGCGTGGGATATCTTTTTTTTCGATAATATAATTTTGTCGGGCAGGTGCGAGCTACTTTGAAGTCCGACTTTGAGAGATAACGGGTGACCATTTGCGCCTCAGATTACGTAAATCGGCGAGAAAGCGACCGAGTAGTGTGTGGTGTGGGCAATTCTAACTCACCATCGCGGCCGACCCAACTAAAAATCGCAGCCGGTGTTATGGTATTGCCCTGTTTGGCCAGGAGCAGCGGGAAAGCCGGACAAGATCGATGGTCATGTGGGTAATCGTGGTGACGCGCGCCATTGGGCGAAAGGTCGGTAAAGCGATAAAATCATGATGCATAAGCAGGTGATCGATGCCTGCCCATGCCGTGATATTTATGAGCAATCCCTACAGCATCTCTGCTTTTTTCCCAGCCTATAATGATGCCGGCACCATTAGCAGCATGGTCATCACCGTATTGCTGACCTTGCGTGAGCTGACTGACGATTATGAGGTCATCGTTGTCAATGACGGTAGTCAGGATCATACCGCCATGGTCCTTGACGAGTTGGCCCGCATTTACCCCGACGAAGTACGCATCATCCACCACCCGCAGAATCGGGGCTATGGCGGCGCGCTGCGCACCGGCTTCTATAGCGCGACAAAGGACTGGATCTTCTACACCGACGGTGATGCACAGTATGATCCTCGGGAACTAAAGGATTTGGCCGCGCTAGTCGACGATGAGGTGGATTTCATCAACGGCTGGAAGATCGAGCGCCAGGATCCACTCCATCGCATCATCATCGGCCGTATTTACCAGTACACGATCAAGCTGGCCTTTGGCCTCAAGCTGAAGGATGTTGATTGTGATTTCCGGCTGATGCGCAAGGAAGTGTTCGAGCAGATTGAGCTGACCAGCGATAGCGGCGTGATTTGCGTCGAGTTGATGAAAAAAGTGCAGGATGCCGGTTTCCGTCTGAAGGAGACGCCGGTTCATCATTTCCATCGCGCCTATGGCAAATCCCAGTTCTTTCGCTTTCGCCGGCTGGCGCAGGTAGCTCGCGACCTGACCAAGCTATGGTATCGCCTTGTGTGGCGCAAGGAAGGCCCCCGGCCGGCGGCCGACGCGCCCAATTCTTCCTATAACCAATCTTATGCCGACCGTTCCAACTGACCACCTCGCTTACTTCAGCGGCAAGCACGTTCTGATCACGGGTGGCCTGGGGTTTATCGGATCAAACCTCGCCCATCGTCTGCTCGATCTGGGGGCGGAAGTGCTGATCCTGGATTCCCTGATCCCGGAGTATGGCGGCAACTTCTATAATGTCCATGGCATAGAAGACCGTTTGCGGATCAACATCGCCGATATGCGCGATGAGCATGGGTTGCGCTATCTGGTGCAGGGGCAGGACCTCATCTTCAATCTGGCCGGGCAGGTGAGCCACACTGACAGCATGGCCGACCCCTATACCGACCTGGAGATCAACGCGCGCAGCCAGCTTTCCTTGCTGGAGGCCTGTCGCCATGGCAACCCGACAGCTAAAATCATCTTCGCCAGCACGCGGCAGATCTACGGCCGCCCGGCCTATTTACCCGTTGACGAGCGTCATCCTCTGCAACCGACCGACGTCAACGGCATCAACAAGCTGGCCGGCGAGTGGTACCATATCGTCTACCACAATGTCTATGGCTTGCGCACGGTGTCGCTGCGGCTGACCAATACATTCGGCCCGCGCATGCGCATTCGCGATGCGCGCCAGACGTTCATCGGCTGGTGGATTCGCCAATTGCTGGAGGGCCAAACACTCAACATCTTTGGCGACGGGTTACAGGTGCGCGACTTCAACTACGTCGACGATGTGATCGAGGCGATGCTGATGGTTGCGGCCCACGATGTGGCTGACGGGCAGATTTATAACCTCGGCGGCGATGAACCCATCAACTTGATCAATCTGGCGCGATTGATGATCGAAGTCAACGGCGGGGGGGATTTCGTCCTCAAACCGTTCCCGGATGATCGCAAGCGCATCGATATCGGTGACTTCTACGGAGACTATCGCAAGATCCGCAGCAAATTGGGCTGGCGGCCGATGGTTGGGCTGCGCGATGGCCTGACTCGAACGATGGATTATTTTCGTGCCAACCTTGAGTATTATCTTTAACCGCAATGACCACCCTTGAAAATATACCGTTTGTCGATTTGAGGACAGCATATCATCGACTGCGAACGGAGATTGATGCGGCCGTGGCTGACGTACTTGAAGGAGGCTGGTATATCCTTGGGGAGCAGGTGCGCGCTTTCGAGGAAGAGTTCGCGGCGTATTTGTCGCGAGAATCGGTTGTGAGCGTAGCCTCCGGCACTGACGCGGTGTTGCTGGCTCTACGCGCGTGCGGAGTGGGGCCGGGGGACGAAGTGATCACGGTCAGCCATACGGCCGTCGCCACGGTCGCCGCCATTGAATTATGCGGCGCGATCCCGCGTCTGGTGGACATAGAGTCGGAGACCCTGACAATGGACCCACAGGGATTCCGTGCGGCCATCACCCCTCGCACCAAGGCCGTTGTTCCCGTCCATCTTTATGGTTGCCCGGCCCGAATGGATGATATATTGGTCATCGCTCGCGAGCATGGTCTGGTCGTCGTCGAGGATTGCGCCCAGGCCCACGGCGCGCGCTATGGCGATCGGATGGTGGGCACGATGGGCGACGCAGCCGCGTTCAGCTTCTACCCAACCAAGAACCTTGGCGCAATGGGCGACGGTGGCGCGGTAGCGACTTCTCGGGCCGACGTGGCTGAAAGGTTGCGCCTGTTGCGCCAATACGGCTGGAAGGAGCGCTATATCAGCGACGTGCCCGGCTATAACAGTCGCCTCGATGAGCTGCAGGCGGCCATCTTGCGTGTCCGCCTGCGGCACCTGGACGAAGAGAACGAAGCCCGTCGTCGTCTGGCCGCAGCGTATGATGCCCATCTGGCCGGTCTGCCGGTCGTGCGCCCTGTGCCTCGACCTGAAGACCATCACGTCTATCATCTGTACGTCATTCAGACCGAGCGACGGGATGCGTTGCGCGCTTTCCTGCAAGGCCGCGGGATCGGCACGGCCGTGCATTATCCCGTGCCGGTTCATCGCCAGCCTGCTTATGAGCGCCTCGGCTATGGCTTGGGCAGCCTGCCGGTGACCGAGCGCGCAGCCGAGCGGCTGGTGTCCTTGCCCATGTATCCCGATTTGTCACCCGATGCCCCGGCGCTTGTCGCGGCCGCCATCGCGGAATTCTTCAGACAATAGCACCCAACGGCTGAGGTGGGCCGAACCTCGATGACTGCTTCTCTCGGCACCATTCGTCAATTTCTTGTGGCCCATTTCTCCGATGAGGAATTGGATCAATTTTGCTTCGATCATTTCTATGAGGCCCAGCAGCATTTTGCGACAGGCATGAGCGTCAATCGCAAGGCGATGGTGCTCGTCGATTATTGCCATCGCCGTGGTCTGGTGCCCGCATTGCTGGATGAGTTACGCAAAGAGCGTCCTGAACCGTACCGCCTCGCCTTCGGCGGACGGGCCAGACCCGCCATCCGACGAATTGACATCAATACGGCTACGGCCGATGAGCTGCTGGAACTGCCGGGCATTGGCCCGGCGCTGGCGGCAGCGATCATCGCCGCGCGGCCGTTCGACAGGGTGGATGACCTGGCGCGTGTGCCAGGTATCGGCCGCAAGCGGCTGGCAGCCATGCGCGAATGGTGTTCGGCGTGATCGGTTCCCGCGTTCAGTCCGCGCGGCCGTTGACGCAAATTGGACGATATCTCGCTGATTGTCGGACGATGACACCATTAGTGCGCATAGTCACTGACCTGTAATTTACCCAGCCGATAGGTTGGGATATACTACACAAGCCGGCAAATTGCCGAGATCGAAAGAGAGAGAAATCGAATGCCCACAGCATTAATTACGGGCGTAACCGGACAGGACGGTTCCTACCTGGCCGAGTTCCTGCTGGAGCGGGGATACCGCGTTGTCGGGATGGTGCGCCGCACGAGCACGCTCAACTTCCATCGCATTGCCCACATTCAGGACAAACTGGAGCTGGTGCCCGGCGATCTGAGCGATCAGATATCGCTTATTCGCATCCTGGAAGAATACCAGCCCGACGAAGTCTACAACCTGGCCGCCCAATCTTTTGTCCAGACCTCATGGAATCAGCCGGTATTCACCGGCGACGTGACCGGCCTGGGTGTCACGCGGGTGCTGGATGCCATTCGCATCGTCAACCCCAAAATTCGCATGTATCAGGCCAGCTCGAGCGAGATGTTCGGCAAGGTGGTCGAGGTTCCGCAGCGCGAAACGACCCCTTTCTACCCGCGCAGCCCCTACGGTGTGGCCAAGGTCTATGGTCACTGGATCACGATCAACTATCGCGAGAGCTATAACATGCACGCGACGTCGGGTATTCTGTTCAATCATGAGTCCCCTCGTCGCGGTCTTGAATTCGTGACCCGCAAAATCACCCATCAGGCAGCCCGCATCAAACTGGGCCTGGCCGATGAGTTGCGTCTGGGCAATCTGGACGCTCGCCGCGATTGGGGCTTTGCCGGGGACTACGTTCGGGCCATGTGGCTGATGCTCCAGCGCGACGATCCCCAGGACTACGTCATCTCTACCGGCGATACCCATTCGGTTGAGCAGTTCCTGGGTGTCGCTTTCGGCCATCTGGATATGGATTGGCGAGAGTTTGTGGTGCAGGACGAACGCTTTATGCGGCCGGCCGAGGTTGACCTGTTGGTCGGTGACCCCGGCAAGGCGGGACGCGATTTGGGCTGGGAGCCAAAGGTGACATTTGCCGAGCTGGTCCGAATGATGGTCGACGCCGACATGGAACTGATCCGCAATGGAGAAGCCGCCGTCTAGTTGCTGTCGAATGACCACTGATTACTGAACATTGATTACTGATCTACTGATCTTGCTATCCCACTGACCACTGAAATGGAGGCCTGATGACCAAAATTATATTCGGCACAGACGGCTGGCGCGGCCGGATCGCCGAGGATTATACATTCGACAACGTGCGTCGCTGCGCCCAGGGCTTCGCCACGTTCTTGCACCGGCAAGGTATCGCCGAGCGCGGCGTGGTGATTGGCCACGACCAACGTTTTCAGGCGGAGTTCTTCGCTGCTGCGTCGGCCGAGGTGCTGGCCGCCAATGGCATTAAGGTGTGGCTGACTCAAAGTAATACGCCGACCCCGGCGATATCCTACGCAGTGCCGGTCAGGAATGCCGCCGGCGCCATCAACATCACCGCCAGCCACAACCCGCCCCATGATTGCGGGTTTAAGGTGCGTGATGAAACCGGCGGGGCTGTGCCGCCTGACGACCTGAAGCGCATTGAGTCGGCGATCCCCGATATCGACGGGGTGAAACGAATGAAGCTCGACGATGCCATGAGCGACGGCACAGTGGTCAAGTTCGATCCGGCGCCGGAGTACATCGCCTTGCTGAATCGTCTGGTCGATATCGAGCCGATCAAGGCGGCCGGGTTTGATGTCCTGGTTGACTGTATGTGGGGCAACGGCGCGGGATGGTTTCCACGCTTGCTGGCCGGCGGAGCGACGCGCGTCCACGAGGTTCACAACGAACGCAACCCCATCTTCCCCAAGATGTCGCGCCCGGAGCCGATCCCGCCCAACGTCGATGACGGCCTGAGCTATGTGCCGCTGCTGGATGCCGATGTGGCGATTATCACCGACGGTGACGCCGACCGCGTCGGATTGGGGGACGAGAACGGACAATTCATCGACCAGCTGCGCGTCTTTGGCCTGCTGGGTTACTACTTCCTGGAGATTCGCGGCGAGCGTGGCCCCATCGTGAAAACTATCTCCACGACCAAGATGCTCAACAAGCTGGGCGAAATCTACAACGTGCCCGTCTATGAGACCGGCGTTGGGTTCAAGTATATTGCGCCGAAGATGACCGAGGTCGGTGCGATGATCGGCGGCGAGGAGAGCGGTGGTTATGCTTTCCGCGGTCACGCCCCTGACCGCGACGGTATCCTGGGCGGCCTGTTCTTGCTTGACCTGATGGTCAAGACCGGCAAGAAGCCTTCGCAACTGATCGATTGGCTGTTTGCGAAGGTCGGCCCGCACTATTATGACCGCATCGACACCGCGTTCGAAACGTCGCGGCGCGACGAGGTGCGGCAACGCGTCCTGGCAGCGCAGCCAAAGACGATTGCTGGACTGAAGGTGACTGAGAAATCGACGCTCGACGGCTTCCAGTTCTTCATGGAAGATGGCGGTTGGCTGCTCATTCGCTTCAGCGGCACCGAGCCGATTATTCGCGTCTACACCGAGACAACTCATGGCGACAAGGTGCAGGATATCCTGCAGGACGGGTTACGTATCGCCGGTTTGAAGTAAACATGGAAAAAGCATTTCAGGATTATTACCCCGACGAAGTCAGCTATTGTTACGGCTGCGGCCGTCTCAACGAGCATGGCTTGCAAATCAAGAGCTATTGGGAGGGCGACGAGGCGGTTTGCCATTACCAGCCGCGAGATTATCACACGGCCGTTCCCGGCTATGTGTACGGTGGCCTCATCGCCTCGCTCATCGACTGCCACGGCACCGGCACGGCCGCCGCGGCGATGTATCGCGAGCAAGGACGAGCGATGGACACCGAGCCGCCGCTCCGCTTCCTGACGGCCTCGCTTCATGTGGATTACCTGAAGCCGACGCCGATCGATCTTCCGCTGGAGCTGCGCGCGCGGGTGAAAGAGATCAAGGGGCGCAAGGTGATCATCAACATCGATCTGATCGCCCACGGCGAAGTCTGTGCGCGGGGGGAGATCGTCACGGTGCAAGTGCCTGATGAGTTCATGGCTCGCATCCTGGGCAAAGATGGATGATGTCTGATTCCCCCGTTGTCCTCATGGACACGCATTGTCACCTGGATTTCGTCGCACCTATCGACAAGGTAGAAGAGGTGGTGGGGCGTGCCCATATGGCAGGTGTGGAGCGCATCCTTGTCCCGGCAATAGAAATGGATAACCTGCCGCGCGTGCTGTCATTGGCTGAGAAATTCACCGGAGTCTTCGCCGCTGCGGGGATCCATCCCAACTCGGCCGCGGGCTGGCGTGACGAATGGGTCGACCGGGTTCGCGAGGCGGCCAAACATCCGAAGGTTGTGGCCATCGGCGAGATTGGTCTTGATTACTATTGGGACAAGACCCCAAAAGAGACGCAACACACGGCTCTGGCCCGCCAATTGGAGCTGGCCGCAGAGTTATCCCTGCCGGTCATCATCCATAACCGCGAGGCGAGCGCGGATACGATCTCGACGCTGGCTGCGTCGCCCCTGAACGGCAGTGATCGACCGGGCGTGCTTCACTCCTTCTCGGGGGATTGGGCGACGGCCGAGGCGGCGCTGGAGATGGGCTTCTATCTGGGCTTCACCGGCCCATTGACTTACAAAAAGGCTGATGACCTGCGCGCCATTGCCGCTCGCGCGCCCCTGGATCGCATACTCATCGAGACGGACGCGCCCTATTTAACCCCGGAACCCTATCGCGGCAAGCGCAACGAACCGGCTTATGTTCGCCTCGTGGCCGAGCGTCTCGCGGAGGTGCGCGGCCTTTCCCTGCCCGAGATCGCAACCGCCACAACCGCAAACGCCCTCCGTCTCTTCGGAATCGCCCACTAACCCACTGACTCACTGATCTACTGACCCACTGATCCACTGACCCACTGACCTACTGATCTACTGTCCCACTCCCCCACTCCTCCACTCCCCCACCATGCTCTCAGTCATCATCGTCAACTGGAACGTCCGCGACTTGTTGCGAGAATGCCTGCAATCCATTGAAGCCGGAAGGGATGGCTTGTTGCTGGAGATCATCGTCATCGACAGCGCTTCCAGTGATGACAGCGCCGCGATGATCCGGTCGGAGTTCCCCTCGGTACACCTCATCGCCTGCACTGAAAATGTGGGCTTCCCGCGCGGGAACAATATCGGCCTGCGAGAAGCCAGGGGCGATTATCTGCTGTTGCTTAATCCCGATACGGTGGTGCTGGGTGACGCGCTCAAGGTGCTGGTGTCCTACCTCCAGGCCAACCCTGATGTGGGCGCGGTTGGCCCGCAGCTGCTCAACCCCGACGGCAGCGTCCAGTCATCGCGTCGGCGCTTTCCCACGGCCGCGACGGGCTTCTTCGAGAGCACGTGGCTGGAAGGACTGGCTCCTGGAGTTCTGCGTCGCTACTATGCACTTGACCTGCCCGATGACACCACGGCCGATGTGGATTGGCTGACCGGCGCTTGCATCATGGTGCCGCGCTCGACCTGGGAGGCGATTGGCGGCATGGATGAGGGGTACTTTATGTACTCCGAAGAACTGGACTGGTGCCGCCGCATCAAGGAATCCGGCCGCCGTGTGGTTTATCATCCTGCCGCGCAGGTGATCCACCACGTCGGCAAGAGCAGCGAACAGGCGGCCACGGCGCGGCATATCAACTTCAACCGGGCCAAGTTGCGCTATTTCCGCAAGTATCACGGGCGCTTTCCGGCTGCTGTTCTGCGCGTGTTCCTGTTGGCGGGTTATGCCTGGCAGATGGCGTTGGAAGGGTTTAAGGGGTTGCTTGGCAGCAAGCCGGACCTCCGCCGCCAGCGGATTCGCGCCTACTCTGAAGTATTAAAATCCGGGTTGCGCCCGGCGGGATATTGACTTATGCGCGTTGGATTGGTGACCGGGGAATTCCCGCCGATGGAGGGCGGGGTGGGGGCATTTACGGAGCAATTGGGCCGTGCCCTGAAGGTGTTGGGCCATGAGGTCCACGTCATCACCTCGATTAAGGCCCGACCGAAAGATGCGCCGCGCACGCTCGCCAGGCTTCGCGAACCGATCCTGCTTGACTTCGGTTATCTCCATCCACGGATCGGCCGCTGGCGTTGGCCGTCGATCTCGGCCGTCGCCGATCTGGTTATTCGCCATGATATTGAGCTTGTCAACCTGCAATATCAGGCGGCCGCCTTCAATATGAACAGCGCGGCTATCTCATATCTGCCCTGGCGACTCAAGGGCATCGTGCCCACGGTCACGACCTTCCACGATTTGCGCGTGCCCTATCTGTTTCCCAAAGCCGGGAGATTGCGCGAGGCGGCCGTTCGTGGGCTGGCGCGCCGTTCCGCAGGCTGTATTGCCACCAATCCGGCCGACTTTCGCCAATTGACGGCGTGGAGTGACAGATTGGTGCGGGATATTCCCATCGGCAGCAATATTGCCACCCACGAACCCAATCACATCGAGATTGAGGAGGCCCGCCTCCAGTTGGGCTTGCGGGGAGACGATGTGCTTCTGGGCTATTTCGGCTTCCTGAACGAGACCAAGGGTGCGGATACGCTCATTGATGCCCTGGCTCGCCTGGATGAACGTTTTCACCTGGTGTTTATCGGCGGGCAGACGGGGGCCAGCGATCCCGACAATAATCAGACCTTTCTGGGGGGGATGCGCGATCGCATTACGCAGGCTGGCCTCGCGAACCGGGTGCATTGGACGGGGTTCCTCTCCCCGGAGCGGGTGTCAACGTATCTCACCGCGGCCGATCTGATGGCCATGCCCTATCGCGACGGGGTGTCCCTCCGTCGGGGGACGCTCATGGCGGTACTGGCCCACGGTCGGCCGCTGATCACCACCGTGCCGGCAGAGATTTCGCCGGAGTTCAGGCATGGCGAGAATATGTGGCTTGTGCCGGTGGGCGACGTCGATGCGCTGTGTGGGGCGATAGTGACTTTGACGGCCGATCCATCGTTGCGCGAATCGCTGGGCCACGAGGCAAGGGCCTTGGCTCGCTCCTATCGCTGGGACGTGATCGCAGGCCAGACAGTCAGTCTTTATTCCGAGGTTCTGGGTTCGTGGGTTGGCGGTTCGCTGAAATGACGTAGCATTATCAACGAATCGGCGCTCTCGCCAACCTTCTTGAATCCGTAGCGTTCGTAGAGCCGACGGGCCGGGTTATTCCTCGAGACACTGAGAGAGACGGCCTGGAAGCGACAGGCGGCTACATCCAATAGGTGGGCCAGCAGCCCGCTCCCAATCCCCCGCGCACGATTTTCGGGTAAGACGGCCATACTTAGCTCAGGGATATCGTCGCCTACATAGCCGTAACCTCGCCGTCCACCATCAAAGAGCCGCAGCCAGATTGTGCCAATCGGTTGCCCATTTTCTTCGGCGATGAAACCGATGTCACCCGCTTGTCCCCATCCGGCAACGTAGCGGCTAAGCTCCGGGCTGTGGACGATCTCGCGAGGTGGTGGTAATTTTCCCGGGGGCGTGTAGATAGCCAAGTAGAGCGCTTCCCATAAGAATAGCTCGTCGGCCACCATGATTGGGCGAATGGAAATACTACCCTTCATGAAGCTCATTATACGACCTGCCGTTATGCTTCGCCATTTAATCGTATAATCGTAGGGTATCCATGGTCAAGCCGGTTATGACAGAACGATGACCCGCTGGTACAATTCCCTCAATGCTTTCGCACCCACGCGCCGAGCGACGTCTCCTGTCGCTCATTCTCGCTCTCTATCTCATCCTGGGATTTACCTATGCCCTGCTTACCCCGCCGTTTGAGGCGTCGGATGAGTTGTGGCATTACCCGATGATACGCCACCTTGCCGATGGCAACCCGCTGCCGGTGCAGGTGTTCGATCCGGCACTGGCCGGGCCGTGGAATCAGGAAGCCAGCCAGCCTCCGTTGTACTACTATCTTGGCGCGCTCCTGACTTTCCCCATCGACCAGTCGGATATGGAGACGGTTCGGAGACAGAACCCTCACGTCGATACCGGTGTTCTCACGCCGGACGGCAATACGAACCTGGTCGTCCATGATCCCGCGGCCGATCCGTGGTCGGGTTCATTGCTGGCTTTGCGTGTCGTACGCCTGTTTTCGGTTTTGCTTGGCGCGGCGACGGTTTACCTGACTTGGCGCATCGCCGACGAGACTGCGCCTGGGCGTCCGGAGATCGCCCTCGGCGCGGCGGCGATCAACGCTTTCCTGCCTATGTTCCTGTTCATCAGCGGCGCGGTGAACAACGACAACCTGGCCTTGCCGCTGACTTCGCTGGCCTTGTTACTGATGATCCGCATCGTCACACAACGGAAGGAAAGCTACCACCCGGTGCGCTGGTGGGAATGGGTGAGTATCGGTATCGTTGTCGGGTCGGCCGCGCTGACCAAAGAGGGTACCTTGGGGCTATTCCCGATGATTTTCGGCACGGCCATCGTGGCGGCATGGCAGCAACTGGTTGCCGGTAGCCGGGACTCGCGCGGCAACCTCTCGGCCGTCATTTGGCCGGTCGTTCGTGGGCTATTGTCGGCGGCTGTCTTCGCAATTGTGCCCGCCCTGATCATTGCGGGCTGGTGGTACTACCGCAATATCGTCCTGTATGGCGATTGGCTTGGCTGGAGCGCCTTCATTGCTGTCCTGGGCGAGCGAGGTCATGCCGCTTCCCTCATCCAGCTATGGGGTGAGCGGCGCGGCTTTATGATGTCGTTCTGGGGCCTCTTCGGCGGCGTCAATGTGTCGATGCCGATGTGGATCTATGCGACGCTCAACGCCATCCTGATCGTCAGTGTGGCGGGCTTCGTCTTCTTCTTTATCCGGCTGTTGTCGACTGAATGGCGCGGATTTCGCGCCGCGCGGGAGCCGTGGCCGGCGCGGCTGCTTCGCCCCATCGAGCGTAATTTTGGCCTCATCGTCAATCTGGTCTTTTCGGCGGCGATCGTTTATGGTTTGATTCAATGGGCCACGACGACGTGGTCGTCGCAAGGACGATTGGTCTTTACGGCGATTTCGTCGCTGTCCACGTTGATGGCGTTGGGGCTGGCGGGGAGCGCGGATTTGGCGAACAAGCTCACGCGCGGCCGAATTTCGCTGCGTCCGTGGCTGATTGGGGGAGTCGCCGCTTTCATGCTGCTAGTGGCCGCGGCCGCGCCCTGGTTGTGGATTCGGCCTGCCTATCAGCCACCGACTGTGAGTGGGCCGCTGGCCGAGCGTCTTGATGCGGAGTTCGGCGGCGTCGTGCGTCTCAACAGCTACACAATCGAACATGAGGGAGAACTCAGGCCCGGCTCCGAGATACGCGTCCGGCTGGAGTGGGAAAGTCTGCAAGCCACGGAGCGCGACTGGAGCGTCTTCGTCCATCTCAACGATCCCGTGCTGGGCCATCCCATCGCCCAGCGCGACATGTACCTCGGCCGTGGGCTGCTGCCGACCAGCTTCATTGTGCCTGGTCAGCAGATCGTCGATGAGTATGTATTAACCATACCCACCACGGCCGTCGCCCCCGCTGATCTGGAGCTGGTGGTCGGCTTGTATGACTTCCGCACGGGCGAGCGATTGGCGACGGCCACGGGCGAGGAAACCGTTTCGCTGGGTATCATCCCGCTCTTGCCGGCCGAAGGGGCGTATCCCAATCCCGTCTCGCTGTTCTTCGAGCATGGGCTTGAGCTGGTGGGTTTCTCGGTCGAACCGCGACGCGTGGCTGCCGGAGAGTCTCTGGAACTGGTGGCCTACTGGCGGCCGTCTGCCCCCTTGCCCGACGACTACACCTTCTTCGCCCAAATCGTCGGCCCCGACACGACGCGTTATGCCGCGGCCGACATCGCCCCACCACAGCCGACAAGTCAATGGACGACGGGCAAGGTCGTTGAACTGCGCTATCCACTGACGGTCGATCCGGCCGCTCCGCCTGGCGCCTTTCCGCTCATCCTGGGCCTCTACACGATGACGCCCGACGGTGGCTTTGACCGCTTGCAGCAGGTGACGCCCGACGGCCGCCTGACTGATGACTTTCTGGTGCTGACGACGGTGAGGGTGGATACGCCATGACGACCGGCCATGAGCCAATAGCAGGGGAGCGGGGGAGAAGGGGAGAAGGAGAGAAAGAACGCCCCCTGACTACTTCCGGCGGTCGGCGATCGGTCGTCGGCCGTCAGCTTGGCCCAGCTGACTCCGCTCTGTCGCTTGGCCTGCTGATCGGCGCAACGGCCGTGCTGGCCGGCATCATTCTGGCGTTCGGCGGGCCGATCGCCGGCGCGGCCGTGGTCATCGGTGGCCTGGCGACATGGCTGGTGCTGCGCAACATCGAACTCGGCTTCTTCGCAGTGATCGCCGTCGTCGCCATTTTGCCGTTTGCCACGCTGCCGGTGGACATCGGTCTGACGCCGACGTTCCTGGATTTCGCCCTGGCCGCGGCAATCGGGGTCTGGCTGCTAGGCATCGTCACCGGCCGGCAACGGCGGCTCATCACCGCGCCGGTCGCCCTGCCGCTGATCCTGTTCATCATCGTGGCCGTCTTCGCCTTCATCTTCGGCCTGGCCAATGGCCCGCTGACGCCCACACTGCTGCGCAAGTTCGCCGAGTTGTTGCTGAGTCTGGGGTTCGTCATCGTCGTCATCGACTACTGCCGCACGTGGGTTCGCCTCGAACGGCTGGTGAAGTTTCTGCTGTTGATGGGCGCGGCGGCGGCCGTCATCGCCATCGGCCTCTGGCTGCTGCCCGACGCCACGGCCAACAGCGCCCTCACCGCGCTGGGTCGCGTGGGGTACCCGGGCGGCTGGGTGATTCGCTACATCGAGGAAAACCCTGAGCTATCCGAGCGGGCGATCGGCACCTCGGTCGACCCCAACTCTCTGGGCGGCTTGCTGTTGATGATTGGCGCGCTGGTTGGGCCGCAGGTCGTGACTCGCAAGCCAATCTTTCGCCGCTGGATCATTTGGGGCATCACCGGGCTGGTCTTCCTGGCTCTCATCCTGACCTTTTCCCGTGGAGCGATGCTGGGATTGGCCGCCGGGCTGGGGTTTGTGGCTCTCGCGCGCTACCGTCGCCTGATCCCCTACATGCTCGTCGCCGCGCTGCTGCTGCTGTTCCTGCCCGTCACGCAGGCCTATATCGCCCGCTTCCTTGAGGGCTTCCAGGGGGACGACCTGGCCACCCAGATGCGCTTTGGCGAATACAAGGACTCCTTGCGCCTCATCGCCCGGTATCCGCTGTTTGGCGTGGGTTTTGCCGGATCGCCGGATATCGACCTCTACACGGCCGTGGCCAGCGTCTACTTCACCATCGCCGGTCGAATGGGCCTCTTTGGGTTGTCGGCCTTCTTCGGCGTCATCGGTTCCGTGTTCGCCTATGCCTTCAGAAATCGCAAGGCGGCGCGAATTGACGAACGCCGCGATGCCGTCTGGCTGGGCCTCCACGCCGCGCTAATCGGCGCGCTCGTCGCCGGCGTGTTCGACCATTACCTGTTCAATATGGATTTCCACCACGCGGTGACGATCTTCTGGATGATGCTGGGGATGGCGGTGGCGGCGACGCGATTGGTGCGGGAAGAAGGGATTTCCTGACCCGATTCCTTTGGCTTCCTTCGTTTGTAGCCGGCCGCTTCAGCCGCGTCTGCGCCTACTTCCTCTATAAAATAAAAAGCGGGGCCGAAATCACTTCCGGCCCCGCTCCAATCTCAACTCTTCAATCCAGGGTCTAGATCGTCGGCAATAACTCCTCTCCCGCCTCTTCAGTCGGCGTCGGATGCCGCAGCACGATCTCGTCGTTCTCCACGTCAATGATGACCGTCTCGCCTTCCTGGAAGTCCCCGGCCAGCACGGCGTCGGAGAGCTTGTCCTCCACCGTCTGCTGGATGAGGCGACGCAGGGGGCGCGCGCCGTATTCGGCGTCATAGCCGTGGATCGCCAGCCAGTCCTTGGCTGCGTCTGTGGCTTCCAGCATCAGGAAGTGTTCGTCCATGCGCTCGTTGACGTCGCCGATCTGGATGTCGACGATCTGCCGGATGTCCTCCGGCTGCAACTGGCGGAAGACGATGACGCTGTCGAGCCGGTTGAGGAACTCGGGCCGGAAGCTGCGCTTGAGCTGCTCCATGAGCTTCTTCTGCATGTCGCGGTAGTTCTCTTCCACGAGAACCGACGCGTCCTGCTTGAAGTTGAAGCCCAGGCCACCCCCTTTCTTGATCATGTCCGCGCCGACGTTGGACGTGAGGATGATGATCGCGTTGCGGAAGTTGACCTTCTGACCCTTGGCGTCGGAGAGATGACCCTCTTCCATGATCTGCAGCAGCAGGTTGAACGCTTCGGGGTGGGCCTTCTCGATCTCGTCGAAGACGACGATGGAGTAAGGGCGGCGGCGGACGGCTTCGGTCAGCTGCCCGGCGTCTTCATAGCCGACGTAGCCGGGCGGCGAACCCACCAGGCGGGCGACGTTGTGGCGCTCCATGAACTCCGACATATCGAGTTGCACCAGCGCATCTTCGCTGCCGAACAGGAAGGTGGCCAGCGCCTTGGTCAACTCCGTCTTGCCCACGCCGGTGGGGCCGAGGAACATGAACGAGCCGATCGGCCGGCGGGGATTCTTCAACCCGGCGCGGGCGCGTCGCACGGCCTTGGAAATCGCCACGATGGCGTCCTTCTGGCCGACGATGGCCTTCTCCATCTCCTCTTCCATGCGCAGCAGGCGGGCGCTCTCTTCTTCGGTCAGCTGGTAGACGGGGATGCCGGTCCACATGGACAGCACCTCGGCTACGTCTTCGGCCGTCAGCACCGGCGAATCGTCGCCGTTGATCTGCCCGGCCCGCAACTCGTTCAGTTGCTCCTGGATGTCTTCTTCCTGCTCGCGGATGCGCGTCGCGTCCTCATAGCGCCCGGCTTCCACAGCCTCGGTGCGCTGCGTGCGCAAATCGCGCAACGCTTCGTATGCCTCGCGCACGTCGGTCGGCTGCTGCACCCGGTACATGCGCACGCGGGAAGCGCCTTCGTCGATGAGGTCGATCGCCTTGTCGGGCAGGAAGCGCTCGGTAACGTAGCGGGTGGACAGGAAGACGGCCGCCTCGATGGCTTCATCCGAGATGAGCAGATTATGGTGCTGCTCATAGGCGCCCTTGATCCCCTTCAGGATTTCGACGGTCTCTTCGGCGCTCGGCTCGTCCACCCGGACGGGCTGGAAGCGGCGCTCCAGGGCGGCATCGCTCTCGATGTACTTGCGATACTCGTCGAGCGTCGTCGCGCCGATGCACTGCAATTCGCCACGCGCCAGCGCCGGCTTCAGGATATTGGCCGCATCAACAGAACTGCCGGCTGACCCGGCGCCCACCAGCATGTGGACTTCGTCGATGAACAGGATGGCGTCGCTGGATTTAAGTTCCTCGATAACGCGCTTCAGGCGCTCCTCGAATTGGCCGCGGTACATCGTGCCCGCCACCAGGCTGCCTACATCCAACTGGAGGACGCGCTTGTTCTGCAGCGATTCGGGTACCTGGCCATCGACGATGCGCTGGGCCAGGCCTTCCACGATGGCTGTTTTGCCGACGCCGGGCTGTCCGATGAGGGCGGGGTTATTCTTCGTGCGCCGGGCCAGAATCTGGATGACGCGCTCGATCTCGGTTTGGCGGCCGATGACCGGGTCCAAGGCGTATTCCTGGGCCAGAGCGGTCAGATCGGTTGCCAGCTGGTCGACGAGCGGCGTCTTGCTCTTCTCTTTCTTGGCCTGTTGTTGCTGCTGCCGGCGTGGCTGTTGCGGCTGCGGCGTCTCGGTTGTCGAGACGGGGCTTTCCTTCAGCATCCGGCGCGTTTGGCGGCGGATCTGTTCGGCGCTGATGCCGAACTTGCGCAACACGTCAATGGCCAGTCCTTCGTTTTGGCGCGCCAAACCGAGGAGCAGGTGCTCCGTGCTGATATAGTGTTGCCCCATGCGCCGGGCTTCTTCAACCGCGTATTCGAGGATACGCTTGGTGCTGGGGGAAAGCTCTGTCTTTGAAAATGGGGTGCGGGTGCCCTGGCCGCCGGATAGCCGCTCGACCATGGCTTGCACGCGCGTCACCTCCAGACCGAGTTCACGAAGAACACGGCCGGCGACGCCTCCCTCTTCCAGCAGCAAACCGATCAAAACGTGCTCACTGCCTATGTAACTGTGGTTAAGGCGCTCTGCCTCTTCCTGGGCCAGACTCAACACCCGGCGGGCGCGTTGAGTAAATCGTTCCCAATTTTTAGAGTTCACAGCTTTTCCACCTCAGGGAAAATCAATACGAATACAGCGCGCAATGACGGCGTATCTACATCGTATTCAGCATCGCCAGGTCTTCTTCAATGAATTTGTCCGACGCCACCTGGCGCAGGCTCAAACCCACCTGACGCTGCTTCGAGTCGAGACGGATGATGCGGACCGTGATTTTGTCGCCGGGTTTCACGATGTCCCGCGCCTGTTCGACGCGATCATCCGCCAGCTCTGAAATGTGGATTAAACCCTCCAACTGGTAATCATCGTTGACGCGCGCGAAGGCCCCAAACTTGGTCAGGCGAGTGATCTCGGCCTCGACCAGTTGACCGACGCGATACAGATCTTCAATCCGCGTCCACGGATCCGATTCGAGCCGCTTCATGCTGAGGGCGACCCGCTGGCGGTCCTGATCCACGCTGAGGATCTGGACCTTGACTCGGTCGCCTTTTTGCACCATATCGCCGGGCTTTTGAATGCGTTTCCAGCTCATCTCCGAGAGATGCACCAGTCCCTCCACGCCGCCGATGTCGACGAACGCGCCGAAGTCGGCCAGGTTCACGACTTGCCCTTCGAAGACGGCGCCTTCTTCGAGCGACGAGAACAGTTCGCTCTTGCGCGCCTGGCGGATCTCGCGTGAGGCGGCTTGCTCCGACAGGATCAGCCGGTTACGCGGGCGATCGACCTCGATCACCTTGGCCAGCATCGGTTGCCCCACCAGAGATTGGTAGGAGCGTTGGCGGTTGTCGCCCTCGATCTCCTGCAGGCGGTCGCGGCGCATTTGCGAGTTCGGCACGAAGCCGCGCAACTGCCCCACGCTGACGAGGACGCCGCCCTTGTTGAAGCCGACGATTTCCGTTTCGATGGCGTCGTTCGACTCGAGAAGTTCGGTGGCGAGTTGCCAATCGGCTTCTTCGGCCGCGCGACGATAGGAGAGAATAATATTGCCGTTGTTATCTTCCGGATTCACGACGAAAACGAGAATTTCTTCGCCTTCCTTGAGTAATTCTTTCGTGGCGGAATCAAATCCGGCCGTTTCCTGGTTAGGGATCAGGCCCTCTGACTTGGCCCCAATGTCAACCAGTATTTCGTTGTTACGTAGGTCGACAATACGGCCTGTCCGGATTTCACCGGCGGTGGGAAGATACACTTCCTCGTTGAGGAGAAAGTTCATGGGGTGTTCGGCGTCACCAAATGCGGAGTCAATCATGTTTCTAAATATATCCATCTGCGCCGGAAGGCCATCCCCCCTGCGCCCAATTTTGAGCGATTATACTTCCTTTAGGCCGCTTGGCAAAGAACTTAATCTACTGTATAACGATCCGGGGATGGCTGGAAAAGCAGGTTTTACCGTCGGCGCGCGGAACGCCGGAGCGCCGACATGGCTCTTCCGACTGTTTCCGTTTCTCCTTTTTTCCCTCAGTTTTCTGCCCCGGCTCGTGGCGATCGGTCGCTACGTGACGCCTGATGAGCCGACGTGGGTTTATCGCTCGGTCCAGTTCCGCGAGGCTTTGCTGGCCGGCAACTGGGCTGGCACGTTGGTCGCAGGACATCCGGGCGTCATCACCACCTGGCTCGGCGCAATCGGCGCGTCGGTTCATATGCTGTTTTCCGCCGACGTCGCTGAAGCCTATTCCTGGCTCTTAAAAGTGGCTTTTCTGACGCCCGACAACGTGGCGGCATTCGAACGGCTGGCGATGCTGCTGAGCAGCGGTCGGGTAGCGATCGCGCTCGTCAATAGCTTTGGCGTTGTCGCCATCTGCCTGCTGGCTCGAAAATTATGGGGCATGAAGGTCGCCATTGTGGGCGGACTGTTTCTCGCGCTAGATCCGTTCCTGCTTGGATTATCGGGGCTGCTGCACGTGGATGGGCTTAGCGCTACTTTCGTCACGATCTCCCTGTTGTCATTAGCGGTGGGCTTGCGGTCGGGCGCACGGGACGGCTCCGTCAATCATAAATGGATGGCACTGGCCGGATTTGCGGCCGCATTGGCCGCTCTTAGCAAAACACCCTCACTTCTGCTTTTACCGGTGTCAGGTGTGGCGCTCCTGTGGGGTCTTGTGGCTGGGCGGGATACCCCTTTTGGCGCGCGGCTGGCGGCCTTCCTTCGATGGGCCATCGTCTGGGGGGCGTCGTTCGCGGTCACGGTTTTAGTCCTGTTTCCCGCTGCCTGGGCCGCGCCGGCTGCGGTCATCGGCACGCTCGGTGGCAGCGCCAATCGACATCTGGACGAGGCGTTGCGTCAGACCTTTTTCATGGGTGAGGCTGCCTTCGTCCACGGTCCGCTTTTTTACCCGATTGTGCTGCTATGGCGGCTCAGTCCGGTCGTTTGGTTGTCTCTCCCGGCGCTGGGCTTCCTGTTCATTGTTCGCAAGCGGATCAAGGACGCCGTGTCGCATAATAGGCCCACGGTGATCCTATTAGCACTCTGGATCATTCTATATCTTGGGATGATCACTATGGCGGCCAAGAAATTCGACCGCTATGTTCTGCCCGTCGTGCCGTCGCTGCTGTTGCTGGCGGCCATAGTCTGGGTTGAGCTATCCAGAGTGCGGCCGCGAGCTGGGCGCCGGCTTCTGGCCTGCGCTGTCGCAATTCAGGGTCTCTTCCTGCTCGTTCATGCGAGCTATCCTTTGGCGGCCTATAATCCATTGGTAGGGGGTTCCCGCACGGCGCTGGGTGTATTGCCGGTCGGTTGGGGGGAAGCGATTGGCGCGGCGGGCGCATATCTTGACCAAGCTGTGCCCGACGCATCGCAGTCTCGCGCCATTGCGCCTATTGCTCCGGCTTTGGCGCCCTTCTTCTCCGGGCAGACGCTCGTTGAGGGATATGACGATCCGGCCACGGCCGATTACGTGATCGTCACTGCCGAGGAGAGACAATTGGATTCCATCGGCGTGTCTGCCTTGACGGATGGGATGGAATTGCAGCGAACCATCCGTTTTGCAGGAATCGACCAGGCGTGGATCTATCGAAACCCGTTGCCATTGCCGCCAATTACTCCCGAAGAGTTGGATGCTCCGGCCACTTTCGGAGAGCGGATCGCTCTATTGGCATTTAGCCAATCAGTCGATGATGACCGGATTGATTTGCATACGAGATGGCAGCGCCTAATCTCGACCAACGAAGCAGGTCGATACACGCTACGCATAGTCATTAAGGATGGGGCTGATAATCTTTGGGCCAGTCAAGAAACCCCGTTGCTGAATGAGACCTATTTTTATCCACCCGATTGGCCGCAAGCGCAGACGGAGATGGTTCGATATCAGTTGGAACTGCCGCCGGGGGTGCCGCCTGGGGAGTACCAGGTGGTGTTGTCGTTGATCGATGACGCGACAGCCGGCCGGCTCCCCGTTCGCGTGGGAATAGACGATTTTCATGGCGTAGCCTATGAGGCGGGGCGGTTTGATCTGACGTTGCCGGATGCGATTGTTTCCGCATCGCGCATGCAGATTGTTGTGGCTGAGGACGCCACCTGGCTGGACGGCCGCTTGCAACTGCTCGGCCGCGAGGAGATAGCCGCCGAGGCGTTGGCGGGGAGCAGGTTGCCCGTTCATTTGTTCTGGCATGCGCCGCAGGGCGGACTGGAAGCGGGACTTGGACTTCGCTGGCTTTTGCGGCCAGGTGACGGCTCGGCGGATATCGAGGTCGATACCATCGCCTTAAGCCGCTTCGATACAGGGCTTTGGCGAACGGGGGAATCGATGCAGGAGATATACCAGATTCCTCTTCCCCCCGATCTGCCCCCCGGCTCCTATCAATTGCTGCTTTCGCCGCTCACGCAGGATGGCGATCTTGCCGGTGACGCCTTGTCGTTGGCGGAACTGCAGATTAATAACATCGACCGTCTATATGAGTTACCGTCGGAGCTGCCGGTCGATTTGGATGTGCGCTGGGAGCCGCTAACTCTGGAAGGCATGAGTCCGGCGGAGATATCGACTGTCGCGGGTGAACCGGTCGAGGTGACGCTGTTTTGGAAGAAGCAGCACCCTCATGGAGATGTGTACTCTGTCTTCATTCACGTGGTCGATGAAGCGGGGAATATCGTCGCTCAGTCCGATCATTGGCCCGGCGGGTTGCCGACAAATATCCTTGATGTGGGTCAGGTCGTTGTCGATAAAGCTTCCATCGAAATACCGGCGACGACAACTCCCGGTTCCTATCGAATGCGTGTCGGATTGTATTCGGCCGAAAGTGGCCTGCGTCTGCCGGTGATTAGCAGCGCGACAGGCCACTCAACTGATTATGTGACGCTGCCCGTCGCGCTGGACGTCGTTTCGCCTTAGGCAAAACTGCCGGCACCGCCTATTCTGCTTTTGGCGTACCGCGCTTGCGCGAGGCTAAAGCCAGCACAATTCCCACGGCGATTAATGCCAGGCCAACCAGCGGAAGGAGCAGGTTAGTCACACTTGTCGGCGATGTGGCCCGCGATGCGCTGGAGCCACGCGAGACCATACCTGGCCCGGCTGCACTATCGCCCGTTTCCCCGCCGGCTGCCGGTTGTCCCTGGGATACAGGCGTGGCGACAATTTCCGCCGACACCATATCGGGTTGTTGTGCTTCGCTTTCAGGCGCAGATGCGCCGGTCTCTTCTCCACCTCCGGGCGCGACGCTCATTTCGGTAGCGGTTGGGGTTGCCGTAGGTGTCGGCGTTGGGACGCAGGTCAGCAGCGGCAAGGGCGTCGGATTCCAGGGAATACCGGGTGTGGGCGTCGCGCCGTTGATGGCCGGCGGCTCGGCGATGGGGACAAGTGCGGTATTGCCGAACTCTTCCACCTCACGATCCTGAACCCAGCCGATCATGTTGGGCTTTACCAGGATTTGCCACCATTCCGCGTAAGCCGCGCGGCCAGTGATCGGCCGCATTTCACCAACCTCCAGGGTGGATACCGGGCCGTAATCAACGCCAGGCCCACCGTAGATGATCAATCGGCCGAGCGCCCGGATATAAGGTGTATCGCTACACTCGCCGGACCCGCCCGGATTCACCCGAATTGTACCCCCCAGAACGACTGTGGGGATGGGGGTTCCCAAACCGCTGCCGGTGCCGGGAACACCGGGCGCGCTGGATGGAGAAGGCTGCGGAGAGCCTGATCCCGGCGCGCTGGGTGATGTCCCCGTCGGCGAAGGATTTCCCGGATTACCCGGTGAGCCGGGATCACCTGATGTCGCCGTGGGTTCCGCGGTTGCCCCACCGGGGCCGGGTGTTGGCGTGCGCGTGGGAAATGACGGATCGAAGGCCTGAATCACTCGAGGCTGGGAGGACGCCAGCGCGATCAGAAGGGCAGTGATTAACGATACGGTCATTAATACATGTTTTGGCATAGCATTCTCCTCCGCACGATATATTATCGATACCGGATGGCGACGAGTTCATTTGCCTTCAAATTTAGCTCAAAACTGATTTGCGTTCCATCAATAGTGACCGGCGTGGGCGATGCGTCCAGCATTGTCGCGCCGTCGGGCAAATTCACCATGATCCGCAGCCTCTCATCTTTCATGCCCGGCTGTTTGCGAATGTCCAGTTGATACAGAGATTCTCCCGATGCCAAAGGCACGATGATCCCTGCGGGCAGCTGGTAGGTGAATGTTGTCGTCACTTCTTCCCCTCGAGGAACCAGCAGAAAGTTGGCGAATGCCGTTAGCCAGGGAATATCCTCAACCATCTGCCCGGCGCTGCCCCAAGTTATTCCACTGTAGAGGGTCTCACCCGGGACCACGTGCCTGCTGGAATCCAGCAGCGTGCTTCCCGCCGGTGCGTAGACGCGCAAGTAGCTCCAGTAGCATTGATCGGCGATAGCCAGGTACTCGGCCGCCTCCTCGAATTCCTGATCCACACCTTGATAGCATGGTTCGCCTGTTCTTTCGCCTGTGTGGTGATAGGTGATTGTCAGGTGAGCCTGGGGCTGTGCGGCAAGGGTGATGGCATAATCCAGAGCGCGCTCAATGAAGATGTTGGCCTTGTTGTAGCCCATGTTGGTGTCCACTACCATGAGGAAATCGCCGGGTGGGGTCTGAGGCAGGCTGCCGTCCCACCCGTTAGCGGTCAGAACTGCGCTGAGTTGCGGATCGCGCATGTAGATGGAAAGATGTCGATCTTCGGCCGCGCCGGCCAGGTTTGCGGCCAGCTTGAGCGGATCGATCGAACCAAAATCCGTCTCGATCTTGGCCTGGATGGCCGCCGCGAATCCGCCCAGAAATGCCTTGCGATCTCGCACCCACTCCTGGATTTCCTGCCCTTCCTGGATGTCGCGCGCCTGCCGCAGAGTCTGCAGCACGTTGTCGGCGCTGATTCGTTGGTCTGTGCCCGGAATCGGTACCGGGCCGGTGGCATCAACCAGCACTCTAAGAAACTCCTGATCGATGGCAATCACGCCATCAAGAGGCGGCGCGTCGAGCCCATACTCGTAGAGTTGCATCGCCTTTTGCGCCGACACCGGGAACTCTGGCCAAAAGTTCGCGTCGCGGAAGCCGAAAAGCTCCAGACGCATAAAGTCATAGAAGGGTTGGGGCGGGAATGCGTAGGGCTTGTCGCGCCAATTATCCACGTTGTTGGCATCGCGAAACTCAAGGCTGGTGATTCGGCCGTTCTGGACGGTTATGACGCCTGCCCCGGTGATGAACCCCCCGGTCGGTCGCATCTCGTCTTCGTTCTGGGCCAGGATCAGATAACGTCGCGGACCGTCCTGGCCCATCAACGACGGAAATTGCGGGAGCAGGCGCAATCCATCTTCGCCGATGGGCTGCCATTTATCGGAGACTTCCAACAGTTGGCGAACGCGCCAGGGGAGGGTGTCGGTCGGAACAGCGGCCGATAGTCCTCGTCGGGCAGCCACGTACCGAGTTATTGCGGCTGAGGCACTCTCAAGCTCCGGCGCGGCATTGGAAATGATCGGCAATAACTCCCCCAGGCTGGCCATGCCGAAATCTTCCCTCTGGAAGACGGCCAGAGCCGGCTTGAGGCTGCTGACGGCCAATGCACCTGCTTCCGAACCGGCGTCCGCCATCTCCAATAGGTAGGGTGATGCCACAAGCGTTGGGCCCAGACGCGGCACCCAACCTAGATAAGGCGCGATGGGGCGGACGATGGCCAGTTCATCGTAGAGCACGGCGATATCGGCTCGCGCCCTGAGCACAAGCGCCTCGGCCGCGTCCGGATCGATCTGTTTTATACCCCCGGCCATGAGCGCGCGTACCTCAGGTTCGATGGTCAGCAAGGATCGTGTCGACTGATAGACCCGCCATGCCTTGAGGCCAAGCCATAGCAGCAGAATCAGGATACCCGCCAGAACGAGCAAGCGTGCGATTCGGGCTGTGGAGTTGGGCGGCGATGGCTGTTCGGCCGCAGGTGGAGAAGATGAATAGCGATTGTCTGGAATCATGTTCGCAATCACTCGCAATCAAGTTGAGGCGAGGCGAGAGATCTCGCTTCGCCTCGTTGGTGATCAATGGACAACATGCCCGCTTCGGGAACGAGGTTGGCCAGACAAAACGGCCGTGTTTCTTTGTTCACCTGTCGGAATAAGGCCAGATCGTCCCCCTTCGGTACGTATAGTTCAGGATGCTGCGCTCTCAGCCGGTCTCGATACCAGTCGAAGGCGAACAGGTTGGCGTCCACGACCCTGATATCAGGGCGAACTTTTTCGACGTGTTGAAAATACAAGATGGTAAAGATAGTGCGATTTCCCGGGGTTAGCAAGAGTGCGTTCTCCGGAGCCTCTGTGAGCAATTGCCCGGCGTTCAGCCGTACCTCATAATCTCCGCTTAAGTTCCGGGATGGGAATGTCAACACGGCCAGAGCGAGGGGTAATAACAGAGCAGCTTTGCCCAGGCGATCCAGGATTGGCGCGATTAATAGCGCGAGGATCATCAAAGCCGGGAGCAGATTCACAGCCGTGTCAGACGTCCGATAAAAAACGGCAAACAGAGCGTAGATGATCGCTGTAAACCCTAGCAAACGAATCATTCGTTGATGATCGATGCCCGCAGGATTCCCGGCTTGAATGGCCGATTCGTTGGCATTGACGGCCATCAACATCCCAACCGGGCCGAACGCCAGAGCTTGCAAAATATGCGCGAGATGATCGATATCAATGGATGGCTGAAAATTGGCAGTGTAGAGATTGCCGCTGATCAACCACCACCAGCCCTGAATGTTTGTTGGTAGCCCCCAGATAATGGGGCTATTGTCGGCGGCCAGAATCGGGGGCAAAAGCCAGGGGAGTAACCCGACCGCCATCCCGACCAGGGGCCGCCAAAATCGGCGGCCGGCGGCGAGCATCAACGCCGGCAAAAAGAATATCGAGGTGAGGTGGGTCGTTATCGCCAGACCCAGCCAGAATCCGGCCCATCCGGCGGGGCCGCGGCGAATCCAGACAAGCAGCAAGATTGCCACAAACAACAGGTTCAGCCCATAGATCTCGGTGACGACAGCCTGGCTCCAGACGAGCGGAGAAAAGGCGAACAGGAGCGCCGCAACCATCGCGGTAGTTGGGCGAATCTGCTTGTGCAAGCTAACAATGATCGAAACGAGAAGCCCGGCTGTAGCGGCCACGGCCACGGCCGAAAACAGGTTGTAGCGGAATGCTATGCTCCCGAGCGGAAGCCAACTGAATGCTTTGCCCAGGATGACGTAGGTTGGGTAGCCTGGCGGATGGGGGATGCCGAGCGTGGCCGAGGCGGTGACGAACTCCACACCGTCAAGAGCTGCATTGGCCCACGTCAGGTCGGGGGCGATGGTCAACAAATACACTCCCAGAGCGATGAAACCTGAGGCAAGGGGCAGGAGTTTCGATCCGGTCAATGGAGCAATGGCCGTATTGGAATCAATGGTTTGGCTCATGACGTTAAGACGCCCCTTGCCGAACAATAAGCTCCCATAATCTTCTTGAGGTGACGGGATTATGTCGTTCGGCGACCACGTTCCGATGCATGGTGTGAAACTTGAACATGGTTATGCTTGCCAGTGCGTCTGGCGTACTCCTGTCCGGGTGGCGTCAAGCCCTCCGAGTCCAGTTTAATGAATAGAGCAGGAGGAGGCCATGCAATGATCGTGAATAGTCGGCCGGCAAGAAGTCGGAAAATACCTGGAATCGGCTTGTTCGCGCGCAAGATTATTCCCCTGCTCAGTCCTCTCCCAAACGCCGTGGCCGTAATATTCCATGAATGTAACCTGCGCTCAGGGCCAGCGCTCGGCCGAGAAGCAGCACAGGGGAGACGAACGCCACGGCACGGTCCTTGGGCCATGCCTTACGAACGAAGGGTAATGTCGTTGCCACGAAAATGAGCGCAACGATTGCCGTCGGGAGCAGGCTGAACCAGCCCGAAGTTTCCCGATATGCAGGAAATAATGCCGCGCCGGCCAGGCCGAGCAGCGTTAGCCCGACGAGCAGCACCGACAAGGCCATCTGTACCTTCATCACTTGCGGGGTATGGGAATCCTTGACTGCTCGCTTGGGGAAGCGGCGGACGACCTGAGCCTTCCAATAGCCGATAATCTGTTTTTTGCGGAGGTAAGCGCCTGGCGTGGCGCTATGGAGGTGGTCGACGATGGCCTCGGGCTGGAATACCATCTTGTAACCCTTTGCCGCCAATCTGAAGGAAAGTTCCTGATCCTCCAGATAATCAAAACGCTCATCGAACCCGCCGCACTCCAGAAGAGTCTCGCGCCGGTAGGCGGCCGAATAGGTGTCGATGAAGTCGATGTATTTCTCCGTGCGCAACAGATCGTACTTGTCCTCGTACTCCAGCTGGACGAACCGGGCGACCAGTTCCGTTTGGCGGGTTGCATAACTGCCTTTGCAGGCGACTATATCGGAATCCGCCAAGGGGAAGGTGATCTGGCGCAGCCAATCGGGATGGGGGATGCAATCGGCGTCGGTGCAGCAGATAATTTCTCCGCTCGCGGCCCGGATACCGGCATTGCGCGCGGCCGCGGGTCGGCCGTTTGGGGTAGTGATGACCGTTGCCCCGGCTGCTCGGGCCGCGGCCGCGGTCCCGTCGGTGGAGCCGTCATCGATGACGATGATCTCGTGAGGCTGGTCGAATTGTTGGGCGCACAAGGCGGCCACGCACGCGCCGATAGTGCGCTCGGCGTTATAGGCGGGGACGATGACTGAGCAATGCGGCCGGCTCATGGCAGTCTGGGATTTGCGCCGGTGGTTGCGGGGTCGCCCGGCAAGGTCGTTTGCCACCGCCACTTGGTCCGCGAGGCAGCCAGCAACCCAAGGATGATTTGTGGCACGACCACGACCAGATAGAGCAGGATGGTGTAGCCGGCTATAGTTGCCTCATCGGAAATGCCGAGTTGCCAGAGGGTAACGGCGGCCGCGCCGTTGAGTACGCCGATCTTGGCCGGTGTGCTTGGTGGGATGATGGCAATCGTAACGACAATGTGAACCAACGCCGCGTCAAGAAAGCCGAGCGGAAGCGACATGGCCGGGAACAGTGCATAGGGGAGAGCGATGGACAGAAGAGCGATTGCCACCGAAAGGAGCAGCATATATAAGGTCAATCGCCGATCGCGGAGAGACCCCAGCCCTTCCAGCCCGCTGACAGCCAGACGGAGCAGCAATTCGCGCAAGCGCGCCGGTAATGGCTGAACGATACGCCGCCACAGGCGGATGACCAGGTCGGTCTGATAGGCCAGGATATAGAGAACCGCGAGCAAGACCAACGGCAGCAACCAGAGCATGAAGCCGGGGTCGCCCATAAAGTCGGGCAGGATAACGAAGGGCAGAACGAACAGGATCGTCAGACCAAAGAATATCAGGTCCAGCGTTTTCTCGATGACCAATGAGCCAAGCGCTCTTCCCGGGCTGGTGCCTGCTTCCTGATTGAGAGCATAGAGACGGGCCACCTCGCCCAAGCGGAGGAAAGGGACGACTAAATTTACGTATTGACCCAATGAAATCGCCCAGAAGGATGGGGCAAGGCGAACAGGAGGACGCTCAGTCGGAAACATCAATTGCCAGCGCAATGCCTTAATCAGCATCGTGAGCAGCATAATCAGCACTGACAGGCTCACATAACCCGGCGATGCCGCCAGCAACACATCCAGGAGCACGGCCGGATCCAGGCGTGTGGACAAATACCATAGCCCGGCGATGATCAGGGCTAGAGTCAGCCCCAGGTTCAACCAGGGCAAATATCGCTGCCATGACGCTCTGGATTGACCGTCTGTTTCCAATATGCTTCTCATCTGCGGCCGGTGGTTTCGTGCCCATCGATCGCGTTTGCGCAGGTGTACGGGGGAACTCTTTTCTTCATGCCGGCCGTGGAAACCTTTTGTCAGGATTCGTTCCGTCGCGTGAACAGGATGATCGAACCGAAGACGCTCGTCAGGAAAATGAGCGACGTCGCGATAAAGCCCAACCATAAGAACACGATGCCGCGGTCGGGGGTTGACCCCTCCTCGGACATTGTATTGGGAGGCTCGCTCATCAGATTCTCTTCTCCTGATGCCGCGCCGCTGCCGATCTCGATTGGCACAGGCGGTTGCCCGTTGAAGTCGGTGCCGCCGGAGGGATAAGGCTCGACAGGAGGCTCGCCAGGCATTTCCACCGGGACTGCGAGCGTAGGCGTGGGTAACAGCGGTGGTGGATATCCTTCCTGATGGCCGTTGGCGGCCAATGCCGGCTGTGATGCAAGAGCAAGAATCAGGATAAGAGCCGCAAGCGAAAAGGCGGCGAGTCGTGTTCTGTTCATAGAGACATTATGCCTTACCGAGTTGGCGGTGTATCGGAACGTGTGCGGAATGAGGTCACGAGGGCTACCACACTGACTCCAATCAGGACTATGGCGGGGAGCATCTGCCACAAGCTGCCGGCCGTCAGCGCCAGGCCGACGCCTATCAGTAATGCCCCAAGAATGATCACGCGTTGAAAGGACGATGCCCCAAACATATCCCCGAGCGAGCGACCGGTCTGAACGGCGAGCCAATAGTAGTAACTTAACCCGGCCAGGACGACCGCCAGGCCCAGCAGCCAGAAGCTGTTTGCGATGATGGAATACCAGTTAATCATAAGTCTCCGGCATTATATCACTCCAACGTTGTAGTTGCCGTTTTGATCGCATGAAAAATGGCTGTGAATAACAGAACAATTGAGCGATTTGTGTGTCGATTGATCCGTTGATCTTGCCGGATAAGGGTATACTAGGGACATGGCGAAAAGACAAACGCAATACGTATGCCAGAGTTGCGGCCGCACGACACCGGCCTATATGGGACGCTGTCCCCGTTGTGGCGAATTCGACACAATGGTCGAGCAATTGATCGAACCGGAAACGCCGGTCAAGGGCCGGAAGTCGGGTGGACTGACGTCATCCCGTCCGGTTCGTTTGCATGAAGTTGAAGCGGATGGCTTCGACCGGCTGGCCTTGCCCGTTCAGGAATTCTCGCGAGTGCTCGGCGGGGGGCTGGTCCCCGGCTCGCTCATCCTGGTGGGTGGCGATCCCGGGATCGGCAAATCAACGTTGCTGCTGGAGATCGCCGGGCTGACCGCCAACCTGCATGGACCGGTGCTCTATGTCTCCGGCGAAGAAAGCGCGCGGCAGATCAAGATGCGCGCCGAGCGCCTGCGCATGGATGCCAACGATCTGTTTCTCGTCACCGAGACCAGCCTCCACGCCATCCTGGATCACATCAACACGGTCCGACCGGTGATGACGATCGTCGACAGCATCCAGACAACCTATGACGACAATCTGAACTCATCGGCCGGCAGTGTCAGCCAGGTGCGAGAGTCGGCCGCCCGGCTACAGGAAGTGGCCAAGCAATCGGGCGTCATCATCGTCCTCGTTGGCCACGTGACCAAAGAGGGCGCCATCGCTGGGCCGCGCGTGCTGGAGCATATCGTCGACACAGTGCTCTATCTGGAAGGCGATCCGTTTCATCGCTATCGTCTTTTGCGCAGCGTGAAGAACCGCTTCGGCGCGACGAGCGAGGTTGGCGTGTTCGAGATGGTCGAGCAGGGGATGATCGAAGTGCTTAACCCGTCGGAGGCGTTTCTGGCGGAACGGCAAGCTAACGCCCCCGGCTCGGCTATTGCCGTGACGCTGGAGGGCACGCGGCCGCTTCTGGTGGAGGTGCAGGCGCTGGCCAGTGCCACAACGTTCAGTAATCCTCGTCGCACGCCGAACGGTATCGACATGAATCGGCTGTTGCTATTGACCGCCGTCCTGACTCGTCGCGTGCATGTACCGCTTCACGATAAAGACGTGTTCGTCAACGTCATCGGCGGCTTGCAGATCTCTGAACCGGCGGCCGATCTGGGGGTTGCCCTGGCCATCGCCAGCAGCGTCAAGGATCGAGCTGTCCATGCGGATATGGCGTTCTTCGGCGAGGTGGGGTTGAGCGGCGAATTACGGGCCGTCAGCCAACTCGAACCCCGGTTGAAAGAAGCGGCCAAGCTGGGCTTCAAACGCTGCGTGGTGCCGCGAACGCGTCAATTAAAATCGACTGCCGTGCCACAGGGGCTGCAGAT
>DAOMSB010000018.1:0-19114 GCA_035446145.1 Promineifilum sp. (SeqCode)
ATGGAAGAATACTACGATCACCTCTACATCTCCGCCCACTTCGACGACGTTTCCCTGTCGTGTGGCGGGCAGATATTTCGCCACACGGCTGTTGGCGACACCGTGCTGGTCGTCACCCTCACCGGCGAAGAGCCGGCAGGCGAGTCCCATTCCGACACCGTGCGCAGCATCCACCGCCGCTGGTTCGACAGCATGGGCGAAACCATCGACCAAATAGTGGCCCGTCGCCGCACCGAAGATCGGGCGGCGTTTGATGTCCTGCGGGCCGAGGTACTTCATCTCAACTTCCTCGATGCCATCTACCGTGCCGGCCCCGACGGCGCGCCGCTCTATCCCGGCCCAACCGACATGTTCGGCCCGTTCAACCCGGCCGACGCAGGTGTGATCGACGCTGTGGCAGCCGAGCTGGTGACCCTGCCCGAAGCCGGCCAGGTCTATCTGCCGCTGGGCGTGGGCAACCACATCGACCACGGCGTGGCCCGACGCGCGGGCGAGCGCGTTTTCAGGGACGTGGCTTATTACGAAGACTACCCCTACACCATGGCCCCCGGCGCGCTGGCGGCCGTCTTGCCCTTGTCGGGGCGCGGCGATTGGCAAACAGAGACAATCTGGCTGACCGAAGCGGCGCTGGCGGCCAAAGTCACGTCCGTCGGCGCGTATCAATCCCAACTCAGCTCCTTTTTTACCGGGCCGGACGACATCCTGGTGAAATTGCGCGAGGAAGGGCAACGGGTGATGGCCGAGGCGGCCGCCGCCGGCGAGCAAGCGCCGCAATGGGCCGTCGGGGCCGAATGCCTTTGGCGGCGACGGTCGGCGTTCACCCTATCTTCATTTGAACAATAGGCCCTCCCGGTCTTATAATTGCTGCGGATGAACATCAAGCGCCATATGGTCGATATGGCCATATCGATCACATCGTCACCACTCCGGGTTCATTCGGAGATTATCAAGGGCGAAGCGACGGGATTCCCAGGCCGACCGGCCAATTAGTACCGCCGCTTTCCCTGTCAATCAGGCACACTCATGGAATTTGGCACGCGCGAAATGCCGACAGGAAAACCAACCGGAGACAGCCGGCCGCTGGCCCCGCGCAGCGACGGCCAGGGGTTGGCCCAGGGCGTCGTTCTGCAGGGCCGCTACATGGTGCTGGGCGGGCTGGGGGCGGGCGGCTTCAGCTCCGTCTATCGGGCGCGAGACCTGCGCTTCCCGTCCGTCACACGGCTATGCGCGATCAAAGAGATGGTCATCGGCACGGCCGACCCGGAGATGCGCGAGCTGACCATCAAATCGTTCGAACGCGAGGCCAGTATGCTGGCCATGCTCAACCACCCCGCCATCCCCGACATTTTCGACTACTTCACCGACGTCAATCGCAGCTACCTCGTGCTGGAGTTCGTCCCCGGCCAGAACCTGCAACAATGGCTCGATGAGACGGACGAATACCTCGACGAACCCAAGGCGCTCGACTGGGCACTGCAAGTCTGCGACGCGCTGGCCTACCTGCACAGCCAGAAGCCCCAACCCATCGTCTTCCGCGACCTGAAGCCGTCGAACATCATGCTCGACCCCTACAACCACATCCGCCTCATCGACTTCGGCATCGCCAAGCTGTTCGAGGCCAACGAAGACAAGGGCACGATGATCGGCACCGCCGGCTACACGCCGCCGGAGCAGTATCGCGGCGAGGCCACCCCGGCCGCCGACGTCTACGGGCTGGGCGCGACGCTCCACCACCTGCTGACCCGCCAGGACCCGCGCCAGGAGACGCCGTTCACCTTCCACGAGCGGCCCATTCGCGCCGCCAACCCGTCTATCTCGCGCGCGTTCGAGTCGATCATCATGCGCTGCCTGTCCTACGATCCCAAGGATCGCTTCCCCGACGCGATGGCGCTGCGCGAGTCGCTGCTCGTCCTGTCGGAGAGCGACCTCGACGAGACCGACCTCGAACATCGCCTCAGCGCCAAGGAAACCGGACGCAGCTTCGACGACGGCGCGAGTGCCGACACGCCTGCCGCCACGCTGAAGGCGGGCATCAGCCAGGTCAAGCCGCTGTGGACTTTCCGCTGCGAAGACGAGATCCGCACCCGTCCGGCGGCGGCCAAGGGCATCATCTTCGCCGGAGCCTACGATAACAATCTCTACGCCGTGACGGCCGACAAGGGCGAGTTCCTCTGGAAATACCCCACCGGCGGCGGTCTGGCCGGTTCGCCGGTGGTTCATGAAGACGCGGTCGTCTTCGGCTCGTCGGACAACTCCCTCTATTCGCTCCAACTGCGCAAGGGGCGGCTCAACTGGCAGTTCAAGGCCGAAGGGTCGATCTACTCCACGCCGGCCGTGCGCTTCGATCACGTCTTCTTCGGGGCGGATGACGGCTTCTTCTACGTCGTCAACGCCATGCGCGGTCAGCTCTACTGGAAAACCAACGTCTACAGCCCGGTGCGCTCGACCCCCTGGGTGTCCGAGGAGCTGGTCTACTTCGGCACGGAAAGCGGGCAAATCCTGGCCCTGGAACTGGGCGCGGGCAAGACCAAATGGCAGGCCAAAGCCCAACGGGCCGTCACCTCATCACCCAAGGTCATGGATGACATCGTCTATGTCGGTGCGTCGGATGCCCACGTCTACGCCATGGACGCCAGCTCCGGCTGGCCGATTTGGCGCTTCGCCACGCGCGGCCCCGTCATCTCGACGCCCATCCTCTTCCAGGGTGCGCTCTACATCGGCTCGGCCGACGGCAATCTCTACGCCATCGACATCACCAACGGCCGCCGGCTGTGGGCCTATCCGACGAACGGCCAGATCGTTTCCGCCCCCACCGCCTGGGGCAACACAGTCTACTTCGGCTCCACCGACGGCAGCATCTACGGCGTCAGCGCCCGGCGCGGCGAACTGCAATGGCGCTTCGACGCCGGCAGCCCCATCATCGGCTCGCCGACCGTCCTCAACGGCGTGCTCTATGTCGGCGCAACCGACAACTGCCTCTACGCGCTGCCCCTCTAACGTGGCTATGGAAACACGCCCCACAACACTGATTGAGTCCGGCTACCGCTGCGAGAACGGCGCGGAGCGCGAGCGCAACGAAGACTCCTGCCTGATCGTGTCGTCGCAGTTCGGCGGGCATTTCACCATGCCGCCCGTCGGCCTGTTCGTCGTCGCCGACGGCATGGGCGGCGAACGCGACGGGCACGTGGCCAGCAACGTGGCGACGCGCGTCTTCGGCGAGCAAGTCCTGTCGAACCTGTATTTTCCGCTGCTGCGCGAACGGCCCGAACCACGCGAAACGGCCGTTCTCGGCGCGCTGGAGCAGGCCGTCTTTGCCGCCCACGACGCCGTGCAGCAGCCCTACGCTGACCACGCGCAGCCTGGCGCGGCCCACACGATGTCCGGCGGCAACGGCGGCACGACCTTGACGGCCGGGCTAATCCTGGGCCGCCGCCTCTTCATCGCCCATGTCGGCGACTCGCGCGCCTACCTGCTGGCCGACGGCGAACTGCGCCCGCTGACCGAAGACCATTCCCTGGTGCGCCGCCTGCAGGAAGCGGGACGCCTTTCCGAAGAAGACGCCCAGCATTTCGAATATCGCAACGTGCTGCTCCAGGCAATCGGCCAGGACAACCCGCTGACGGCCGACACTTTCTCGCTCGATCTGCCCGACGCCGGCAAGCTGCTGCTGTGCAGCGACGGCCTGTGTGGCCTCGTCAGCCTGGAAGAAATCGCCGTCATCATGCTCGGCCCCGACAAGCCCCAGGCGATCGCCGACCGGCTCTATCAGGCGGCTATGGCCGCCGGCGGCCACGACAACATCACCGCCATCGTGGTTGATTTTTCTTTCTAATGGTCGATTCTCGCGGGCGAAGAACCGGCCGATTGGCTTATGGAACAGGAACTCTCTAACCTGTACGCCGTCCTGGGCGTCGGTCGCCGGGCCACACCGGACGAGATCACGGCGGCCTTCGACGCCTGGAACGCCCGGGCCGACGCCGGGGAGCCGATCGACGATCCATTGTGGGAGCGCATTCGCTATGCCTGGGACGTCCTCAGCAGCCCCTCGCGCCGCGACCTCTACGATTCGCTGGTCGACGACGCGACCGGCGGCGACGCCCTGGGCCTCGACCTGCTCGTCAGCGCCGAGACGCTGCCGCTGCTCGACACCCCGCAGCTCGTCTACGCCCTGGTCACCTTGCGCCCCGGCGAAACGACCGGCGAGCGCCGCCCGCTGAACCTGAGCCTGGTCATCGACCGCAGCACCTCGATGCGCGGCGAACGGCTGGAGCGAGTCATGGCCGCCGTCGGCCTGCTGATCAAAAAACTGGGGCCGGACGACACGCTGTCGGTCATCAGCTTCAGCGATCGGGCCGAAGTCGTGCTGCCCGCGGCCGCGCTGGGTCGGGCCGCCCAAAGCGCCACTCCCGAAATCGCCGCCGCCTGGCGCGAGCCTGACCGCCGCCTGCGTGGCATCGTCGCCTCCGGCGGCACCGAGATATTCTACGGCCTGCGCGCCGGGCTGGACCAGATCGCTCGCGGCGGCATGGATGGCCACACCAACCATCTGATCCTGCTGACCGACGGCCACACCTATGGCGACGCCGACGAATGTCTGCGGCTGGTTCATGACGCCGCCGCCCGCGGCATCGGCCTGACCGCTTTCGGGCTGGGGACGGACTGGAACGACCAGTTTCTCGACGCGCTGGTCGCCCCCTCGGGCGGCCAATCCCGTTTCATCGAGAGCGCGGACGAAGTGATCCGCCATCTGGAAGGGCGGCTCAGCGGGCTGGGGGACATCTACGCCCGAAACCTGAGCTTGCCCCACGCCTGGCCCGGCCAGCTAACCCTGCGCGGCGGCTTCAAGCTGACCCCCTTTCCCCAACCGCTGGCCATCGGCTCCGACCCCACCCCGCTGGGCGATCTGGAAGGGCGGGCCCCCGTGACGATGCTGCTGGAATTCCTCGTCGCGCCCCAGTCGATGGCGTCTCGCTTCCGGCTGCCTGTCGAGATCCGTTACACGGCGACGGGCGGGAAAGAGGAACGGATCGAACGATTCGCCCAAATCATCATCCACGAGAGCGCCGCGGCCGAAGCGGCCGTTCCCGCGCCGCTCATCGAGGCCGTCCTGCGCCTGAACCTCTATCGCATGCAGGAAAAGGCGTGGGAGGACGCCCAATCGGGCAAGCTGGACACGGCCGCGGCCCGAATGCGCCGCCTGACCGCCCGCTACATGGAGACCGGCGACCTGCGGCTGGCGCGCCAGGCCCAACTGGAGGCCCAGCAGCTGGCCCATCTGGGCACGATGTCGCTCGAAGGCCGCAAACTGCTCAAATATGGCACGCGCTCGCTGATGGGGCAGCTGGATCTATGAAACATTGTCCCGATTGTGGTGCGGAGCATTACCCCGGCGCGCTCTTTTGCGATATGTGCGGCGCGGCCGTCCATGCCGCGGCGCGAGCGCACGTCACCGCCGGGCGGCAGGCGGTCGCTCGCCCGCCCGTCATCCAACCGGCAACCCCCAGCCGTCGCGTCACCGAGAGCGGCCGCTTCGAAAGCGTCATTCTCCCCGCCGCGCCGGCCCCGGCCATGCCGCCCCGAGCGCTCCACATCCGCCTTCCCCATCATGACGCAACGTTGATATTGACCGGCGCACTCATCCAGGTGGGCCGCGCCGACCCCGGCAGCGTCCACGCTGACCCCGGCAGCGTCCACGCGCCGGAACTGGACCTGACGACCTATGGCGGCCAGGAGCGCGGCGTCTCGCGCCGCCACGCCACCATCCAGTGGGTCGAAGGCAGCTACGTGCTCATCGACCAGCACAGCAGCAACGGCACCTGGCTCAACGACGTGCGCCTCGTCCCCGGCTACGCTTATCAGATTCCCCCCGGTGCGAAGGTCAGATTCGGAGGATTACTGGTACAACTGACGATCGCGGATTAAACTTGGGACAGGTGCGCCATGCGATTATCCGTCATCATTCAACTCATCGAAGAAGACCCCATCATCGGAGAATTGGAAGGGTTGCCCGATCCCGCCGCCCAATTCGTCACACTCCTGAACCCCCGACGGCGAGACGGCCGCCCCGCCTCCTTTCTGGACAGCAACGTCGACCAAGTCCTGTTCGCCTGGCACCGCATCAGTCACATTCAGGTATTGCCGGACGTCGATCTGGAAAAGGTCATCAGCTTCGTCCGCGACTAGGACAGGACGACCCAATGCGCCTGTAAGGCCCTTATCATGGTAGAACAAATCCCCGAGAATCTGGAAAAAACCGCGCCGCAGCTCATCCTGATCGTCGATGACGAACTGCGCATGCGCCGCTTCATCCGCATGAATCTGGAGCTGGAAGGCTATCAGGTCATCGAGGCCGAAAACGGAATCCAGGCGCTGGATCAGATTCGCCAGTTCAACCCCGATCTGGCCATCATGGACGTGATGATGCCGGAGATGGACGGCTTCGAGACCCTGAAGCTGCTGCGCGAGATCTCCACCATGCCGGTCATCCTGCTGACCGTGCGCAACGACGAAGAAGATATCACCCGCGGCCTCAGCCTGGGGGCCGACGACTACATCACCAAGCCGTTCAGCCCGCGCGTGCTGACCAGCCGCGTGGGGGCCGTGCTGCGCCGCGCCCATTGGCCCGCCCCGCCGCCCCGCACGGTGCTGCGCATCGACGACCGCCTGTCCATCGACTTCAACCGGCACCAGGTCATCGTCAACGGCGAACGCATCGACCTGCGGCCGACCGAATATCGCCTGCTCAACCACCTCATCCAGAACGCGGGCTGGGTGGTGCCCCACGACACGCTGCTGGCCAAGGTGTGGGGCTACGAATACCGCGACGAAACCCACTACCTGCGCCTCTACATCAACTACCTGCGCAAGAAGATCGAGGAAGACCCGGCCAACCCCAAATACATCCTCACCGAGCGCGGCGTCGGCTATCGGTTCGTCGATTTCAGGAAATAGCCGCCCGTCCCTGTGGCGCAAGTTGCCAACTTGCCTCTTCGCCCCGCCCGTACATGCTACCATCAAGGTTATATGCGATTGCCCTGCCTGCTTGATCCGGTTCGATTCCTGAGTTCGCCTTGATATCCCCGCCCGAAACAGGGTATAATGAGGGGATATACCTATCGGGTTGCATCTTGCCGTCCCCACTAGCGGCACCCTTCACGCAACCGGCAGGTATGGCGAAAGTTTATATGGTCGACCGCGATCTATCAGTTGCCGACGCCGAACAGCTGATTACTCTTACCGGTACATACCTCAATACTGCCGATCGCCTTCAGGTCATGAAAGCGTTCGAGTTCGCTCGCCGAGAGCACGGCAACCAACGCCGTATGACCGGCGAGCTTTTTTTTACCCACCCCCTGACGGTGGCTATCTATCTGGCTGAATATCGGCTGGACGCGGCGGCTATCTCGGCCGCGCTGCTCCACGATATCGCCGAAGACACGCGCATCTCGCTCGAACAAATCAGCGACGAATTCGGGCCGGAGGTGGCCCGCCTGGTCGACGGCGTGACCAAGCTGAAAGAAGTGACGAGCGGCGTGGCCGAAGCGGATCGCGCGCTGACGGCCGAAGAGGTGCAGCAAGCCACGCTCCGCAAGCTGCTGCAAGCCATGACCGCCGACGTGCGCGTCGTCATCATCAAGCTGTTCGACCGGCTGCACAACATGCGCACCATCCGCGGCATGCCCCCCCACCGCCAACGCGCCAAAGCGGAAGAAACCTTGTCGGTCTACGCCCCCCTGGCCTATCGACTGGGGATGTGGAACGTGAAAAGCGAGCTGGAGAATCGCTCGCTGGAGGTCTTGCAGCCCCACGTCTACGAATCCATCCGCGCCGAGCTTGAACGCCAGGTGCGCGCCCAGGCACCCCTCTTCGAGGTCGCCCGCGAGCAGATCATCGAATGCCTGACGGAGAACGGCCTGCCGGTCATCGACGTCAGGATGTCGCCCGAAAACATCTACACCGTCTACCGCGACCTGGAAAAGCAGGGGGCCGGCTTCCGTGATATCGACCGGATGCTGCGAATCACTGTGCTGCTCGAAGACACCATCCATTGTTACACCGCCCTCGGCTATATCCATCAGCTATGGCCCGCCGTACCCAAACGTCTCGATGATTACATCTCCGTCCCCCGCGAAAACCTCTACCAATCCCTGCACACCACACTCGTCCATACCGACGGCCAACCCATCAAGGTTCGCTTCCGCACAGTCGATATGGAGCGAATCGCCCAAATCGGCGTCCTGACCAAATGGTACTACGCCGGCACGCCGTTGTGGTCGCCCGGCCTGGCCGAGCGCGTCAAGGAGTTCTTCAACAGCATCTCGAAGAGCATCAACGTCGAGCCGTCGGATCCCGCCGCCGGGGCACGTGGCGCCGTCGAGGACGTACTGAGCGAGCAAATCCGGGTCTATTCGAAGGACGGCGACCCCTATGAACTGCCCCAGGGCAGCACACCGCTGGACTTCGCCTATAAAGTCCACACGGCGCTCGGTAACCAGACCCACGACGCGCTGGTCAACGATCTGCCGTTTCCGCTCAATCGGCCGCTGAGGAACGGCGACCAGATACGCATCAACAAGCATTCCCGCGCCCAGCCCCGCCGAGCGTGGCTGGATGAAGATTTGGGCTACATCACCACCCGGCTGGCTCGCTCCTACGCCCAGCGCTGGTTCCACAAACTTTCGAAATCCGAAGCGACCCGGCAAGGACAAACCATCCTGCTCCATGAACTGCGGATGCTGGGACTGGGCGATCTCGACCACGGAGCCATCGCTCCGCTATTCGGCTATGCGAGCGCGGGGGAGTTGTACTACAAACTCGGCCGCGCCGATTTGCTGCCGACCGCGCTCTCCACGCGCATCATGTCCGACCATTGGGACAAGGGGCTTTCTCTATCGAAGGGGGACGTCGTCTGCGCCGCCGACGGCTCCACCTACATCATCACCCACGCCAACAACAACAAGCTCCATCTGTGCGGGACATGCTCACCCCACCCCGGAGATATCATCGTCGGCTATCTGCGGCAGGATGGTATCCTGACCGTCCATCATGAAGGGTGCCGAACGCTCAACGCCGACCGCGATCGCCCCGAGATAAACATGCGCATGCTCAAGCTGGGTTGGGGCGAGACGGACAGCCGCGAAGCCCGCATCGTGCCGCTCCTCGTCGACGTCTATGATCGGCCCGGCCTGTTATACGAGATGACCTATCTGATGCAGCGAAAGGATATCAACATCCGCCACATCTGTACCTATCGGCCGAAGATGGACAGCCGGCTCTACATCGAGATGGAGCTGGAAGTGAGCAGCCCGCGGCAGATGGTGCGCATCCTGCATCAGATCGAGGCGCTGGTGAACGTGCGCGCCGTGCGCGCCGTGCCCGACGGCTTCGACAAGCCGGCCGCGTCGAGCAAATCATCAGTCTATTACTGGCCTGAATAGCGCCAAGCTTCGACGGAACGGCCGCGCCATCATCGCTGCCATTCCCCCATAACCCCTGCCAAATCGTCTCCCAGTCTGATAATTAGCTGAGAGAATGGCGTTTATTATTGATCCACCATGCCCCGACGTATTGACACCGTCGGGGCGATTCCTATAATCAAGAGTGGCCCTGCGGATTATCGACGGGCCAATCCCGAAGTTTTTCCAAATTTAGCTTAAGGAAACACACTACCTTTCTTGAAGGAGAATTAACCATGTTGAAAAAGAAGTATCTGAAGACGAAGGATGAATACGAAGTGACCTTCCAGCTGCCCACGAACGCGGAAGAAGTTGTGCTGGTCTGCGAGGCCAACGGCTGGGAGCCGGTGGTGATGAAGAAGGGCAAGGACGCATACACCGCCAAGCTGCGCCTGCCGGCCAACGGCAGCTACCAGTATCGCTTCCTGGTCAACAACTCCGAGTGGGTGAACGACGACGCGGCCGACAAGTACGTGCCCAACGAGCACGGCACGACCAACAGCGTGGTCGAGACCTTCAGCGCGAACTAAGCGTATTCAATTCATTCCTGTAGATTCGCGCGACTCTCCGTGATTCGCGGCATGGACGGTCTGCCTTGGGCGGGCCGTTTTTGTTTTCCCATTCGCCCGGCGGCAACTGCCGGTTTCGCCGGGCAAAGTGCTATAATCCCCCCATGTCACCCCGCCCAACAACCGAGCAAACCATTCGACGACTGCGCGCTGTGCCTCTCTTCCAAACGCTGGACGACGCGACGATGGCCCGACTGGCGGCCGAAACGCAATGGTATGAATATCGGACGGGCGAGGTCATTGTGCCTGAAGGTGAAGCCCAGCCCGGCCTCTATTTTTTAGCCTATGGCTATGTCAAGGCCGTGAAATATTCCGCTGCGGGGCGCGAACAGACATTGCGCGTCCTGGAGGCCGGCGACACCTTCAATGAGTTGAGCGTATTCACACGCCGCCCCAATCCGGCCACAGCCATCGCGCTGGAGGCATCCGGCATCTGGCTCATCCCTCGCGCCACCCTCACCCGCCTCATGCGCGAGCAACCCGATTTCGCCCAGAGCGTCATTGAGCAAATAGCCGAGCGAATGCTGTTTCTCGTTTCGCTCGTCACCGATCTTTCTCTGCGACCGGTGACGGGGCGACTGGCACGGCTGCTGCTGGAGAGCGCCAGCGAGGACGTCGTGCTGCGGCCTCGATGGTTCACACAGGCCGAACTGGCGGCGCGCCTCGGCACCGTACCCGACGTCATCCAGCGCTCGTTGCGCGGCATGGAAGGTGACGGATTGATCGCCGTCGATCGGCAGCAAATTCGCATCCTGGATCGCTTTGCTCTGGAAGCGCTCGCCGTCTGATATTTCGCTACCCGACAAAAGTCGGCGACTTTCGCCTGATTCTGCACTATGCTGCGACCCAGATTCGTGAGGCGCGCTACTGCAACACAAGTTCAATGATATAACTGATTTTACTTAAGGAGAGCACACTCATGATTGAAATACAACACATTCCCGATTGGCAACAAAAAGTGGTCTATGGAGCCGATGGCCCACAACCCACAATCCTGACGGAAGACGACAGGGTCAGAGTCCTCATAGCCGGGCTGAAGCCGGGCCAACGTATTCCCGAACACCCGGAGGGGACGTCGATCTATCATTTCCTGGCCGGTTCCGGCTGGATGATCGTGAATGGCGAACGGCTGGCCGTGGCCGCCGGAACAACCATCGTTATGCCGGCCGGCACTGTGCGCGGGATGGAAGCGGAGACGCAACTGGCTTTTCTCGCAACGCGCATCGTATAACTGACTTTCATCGCGCCTGGCGGCGGCCTCAACCCTGCAAGAGTGATCTCTATGAATTTGTATTATCTGATGAGTGCTCTGTTTATTGGTGCGGCCGTGTTGGTCGCGGCTGACGCTTCGCTAACCAGCCTGGATATATTGCCCTGGTTCAATGGATTGCGCTGGGTGCGCGTCCATCTGGTGACGCTGGGCGCGATGACCGAAGCCATCTTCGGCACGCTCTCCCAGCTCCTGGCCATTCGCTATAATCGGCCGCGACCGGCTTTCCGCTGGGACATCTGGCTCTCGCTCAATGCCGGCATCCTGATGCTTCTGATCGGTATCCCGATCATCAACATGACATTCATCTACACCGGCGGGACGCTTATCTTCATTGCTACGAGCTTGTTGACCGCCCAGCTCTGGGGTATGCGTCCGACAACCAACGACAAATCCGCGACGAACGAACACACCGGCCGGCCATTCTACATCACCGGTCTGGGCTTCTTCTTGCTGGGCATCATCATCGGCACCGGCCTGTGGTTCGGCTGGGCCGATTGGCTATTCATTAGTGTCCCATTGGAGACCCACATCCACGCCAATAATTGGGGCCTGATGTCCCTGGTGTTCGCCGGGCTGCTCATCGACACCTTCCCAACATGGGCCAGGCGGCCGCTCGCCTGGCCGCGCTCGATCAAGCCAATCTTCTGGTTGATGACATTCGGCGCGCTGGGGCTGGTGTTGGGGCCGTGGTTTAGCTCACGGTGGTTCACCGTACCGGGGTTGATCATGCATCAGACGGCCACGTTCTGGCTGGTACTCAACATTGTCAAGCCACTATGGGGCGACCGCCAAATGCTTTCCCAACCAGGACCATGGCACATCATCACTTCATACGCGTGGATTTCGGCCCCTGTGTTGGTAGCGCCGCTCATTTTGCTGGGTATTCGCGGCGTTCCCGGCCCGACCATCGAAGCCAACGCGCCGCAAGCCCTCGTCTATGGTTGGGTGTTCCAGTTCGGCTTCGCACTGTTGCCCTTCCTGTTCCGACGAGCCTTCCTGCCCCACGAACCGGCACGGCTGGGGGGTGACTGGTTCAGTCTGGCGGCGGCTAACTTGGGTGGGGTGTTCCTGTGGGCCAGCATCTTTAGCGAGCCGCTGGGGCCAACGCTCCACGCCATTGCCTATATCCTGTGGACCGCGGCGATTGTGCCGATCGCCATCGAACTGTGGCGGATTACCCGACAAGGGTTGGCGCGGCTGGAGATGATCAGCGCGGAAGCGGCGAAGGAATGAGTGAGTAAGGGTGGGACAAGACGGCCGAATGGCATTTGTTTGTGATTTACGTGGCTGCCGTCCTGTTTCGTCTTGTTTGTCTAAACGACCCCGTCACGCCGCAGCTCATCAATCTCCTCAACCGAATAACCCAACTCCCCCAATATCGCCCCCGTGTGCTCGCCCAGCAGCGGCGGGGCCGCGCGCACCGTGGCCGGCGTCTCGCTTAGCCTGGCTACCGGCCCAACCAGTGGCAGCGGGCCAGCCGGATGCGCCACCGTCCGCACCATCTCGCGCGCGGCCGTCTGCGGGTCATTGAGCGCCATGGGCACGTCGTTGATCGGCGCGGAAGGGATGCGCGCCGCCGCCAACGCCGCCAGCCACTCGGCCGACGGCCGCCTACCAAACACCTCGCGCAACAGGCCGATGAGTTCCCCGCGCGCGGCCACTCGCGCCGCGTTGGTGGCGAAGCGCGGTTCCTCGGCCAGCTCCGGCCGCCCGGCCAACTCACAGAAGCGTCGCCATTGCTCGTCACTGCCGATGCCCACGGCGATATGACCGTCGGCCGTCGGGAACGTCTCGTAGGGCACAATATTGGGGTGGGCGTTGCCGTAGCGAGCGGGCGGTTCGCCGCTGACCAGATAGTTGGACGCCACATTGGCCAGCCAGCCAAGCTGGGCGTCGAACAAGGCCACGTCGATCCATTGGCCGCGGCCGGTCGTCGCCCGGTGATGCAGCGCGGCCAGGATAGCTGTGACCGCATACAGCCCGGCCGTGATGTCGACCACCGCCACACCCACCTTGTGCGGTTCTCCATCCGCCGGGCCGGTTATTGACATAATGCCGCCCTCGGCCTGGATCATGAAGTCATACCCCGGCCGGTCGCGATAAGGTCCGGTCTGGCCGTAACCGGTGATAGAGCAGTAGATCAGGCCGGGCTGCGCCGCCGCGAGGGTGGCGTAGTCCAATCCATAGGCGGCCGGCGCGCCGGGCAGGAAGTTCTCGATCACCACGTCGGCCGTGGCGATGAGACGGCGGGCAATCGCCTGCCCCGCGGCCGTCTTGAGGTTGAGCGTCATCCCCCGCTTGTTGCGGTTGGCGGTCAAATAGTAGGCGCTCTCCCGAATGGCCTGGTCACCGAACCAGGGCGGCCCCCACGCCCGCGTCGGGTCGCCGTCGCCCGGCTGCTCGATCTTGATCACGTCCGCGCCATAGTCGGCCAGCAGCATGGCGCAGTACGGCCCGGCCAGCACGCGGGACAAGTCGATGACCCTGATATCGCCCAAGGCTCCAGCCGTCATGCTGCCTCCGCGCTACAGATTCTCAATTGTCACCGGCTCGATGTCACCGGCCGGTTCAAAGCCAAACACGCGACCATAGAAGTACAGCTCGGCCTCTATCGTCCGCTTGATGTTCTGCGCCTGCCGGAAGCCGTGACCCTCGCCCTCATAGGCGATATAGGCCACCGGCAGCTCCTTGTTGCGCGCGGCGATGAACATCGCTTCCGACTGATCCGGCGGCACGACCTTGTCGTCCAGCCCCTGGAACAGGATCAACGCCGCCGAGATCCGGTCGGCCGCATAAATGGGCGAGCGCTCGACGTAGATATCGCGCCGTTCGGGATAGGGGCCAATCAGGTTGTCCAGGTAGCGTGACTCGAATTTGTGCGTGTCGGTGGCTAATGCTTCAGCGTCGCTGACGCCGTAGTGGCTGGCGGCGGCTCGGAAAACGTCGCGAGCAGTGATGGCGCGCAAAGTCGTATATCCCCCTGCACTGCCGCCGCGAATGGCCAGTCGCCCGCCGTCTACAACCCCTTGCTCAACGAGATAGCGCGCGCCGTTGGCGCAATCGTCGACATCGACGATCCCCCAATTGCCGTTGAGTCGCTCGCGATAGGTACGGCCGTAGCCGGTGCTGCCGCCGTAGTTGACATCGAGGATGGCGAAGCCGCGGCTCGTCCAGAACTGGCGGCTCAGGTCCAGATCGCCGGTCGTGGCCGAGGTTGGCCCACCGTGGCTGGTGACGATCAGCGGCGGCCGCTCCCCCGACGGGGCCACAAAGTCCCGATTGCGCGGCGGGTAATAATAGCCATGAGCCGATAGGCCGTTCTCGGTGGGGAACTCGATCGGCTGGGCGATAGAGATATAGCCCTCATCAATCTCGATGTTGCTCGAACTACGCAACATTTGCCAGGCACCGGTGGCCAAATCGAGCCGCACGACGGCCGACGGCAGCGTCGGCGACCCGCCGATGAACACGCAAGCGTCGCCCGACACCCTGATCCGGCCATGGGACGGATATTTAATCGCATAGGGCAAATCAAGCGGCGTCAGTCGGCCGCTGGTCACGTCCAGGCGAGCGATGGTGGCCTTCCCCCTGTCGGTGTAGGCGCAGATGATCGAGGTTGGCGACTCAAAATCATAGGTCCCCAACCCGAATATCCATTGCGCCATCCCGAAATCAGCGGCCATCGGGCAGAGCGCTTCGGCCGCCCCGTCGCGCAGCCGATAGAGGTTCCACCAGCCGCTGCGGTCGGAGACGAAATGCAGCGTGCCGTCGGGTGAAAATTCCGGTTGGAAGACGGACTCGTTCGGGCCGCCGGCCACAAGGCGCGTGCCAATCGGCGAGCCGTTATCGTCCAAATCGGCCAGCCACAGCTCCGTGCCGTCCCAAGGCATGTTGGGGTGATTCCACGTCAGCCAGGCCAACCGGCGGCCGTCGGGGCTGAGGCGCGGCGAGGCGTAGAAATCATTGCCCTCGGCCAGAATGCGCTGATCGCCGCCATCGAGCGGGATGGCGACCAGCGTGTTGACCGCCTCGCGGTCGCCGGAGCGATGGTCTTCGCGCACGCAGATCAACCTGTCGCGCGGCGCATCAACGATGAAGTCGGCATAGCGCAGCGCGGCTTCGGAGGTGATCGCTTCCGGGGTCTCGCCCGGCCGCTGCCGATAGACGCGCTGGTCGGCAAAGTTGGCGAAATAGACGATGCCGTCGCGGACGACATAATCGCCGCCGCCATACTCGTGGGCGCGGGTGCGGGCGTTGAATCCGGGTGGGGTCACATCCTCGCGCCCGGCCGCCTCCGACCAACGCACGATAACGTTGCGGCCGCCTTCCAGCGGGCGACCCTCAACCCAGTAGACATAATCATCTTCCAGACAAGGTTGGCTCAGCCCAACCGAGCCGCCGAGCAGCAAATCCGTGGTGATGGGGGATTCCCAGGAACCGTAGGGAGCAATCGCAGGTGTAGCCATGGGCCAATGATAATGTCCATCGGGCGCGGCGGCAAAGTTAGTCGCTCCGCATCGCTTCCCGCAGCGCCACGATCTCCCTATGACAGGGCACATTTTCCAGATAGGCGCGTCGGGAGCTTTCGTCGAAGGGCGCAACCATGGCTTGCACCTCGTCGTAGGCTCGCTCAAGGATGGCCCCGGCCCGATCGTCTCCGGCGGCCGACAGCACGCGATAGGCCGCGAGCAGGCCCCGTGCGGTGTCCTCGGTGGTCTCCAGGCTCTCCACCTGCAAAAAGGCCAGTCCTTCTTCCACGGTTGCCATCGCCTCGCTGACGTCATCCGTCGTCGCCAGCGCTTCGGCCAGCAAGAGCCGACTCTCGGCCGCCAGATGGGGTTGTTCCAGCGACTCGCGCAGCGCCAGCGCCTGTTGCAGGCGCGGGATCGCTTCGGTCGGGCGGCCGCTTTCGAGCAACACTCGCCCCACGCCATTCTCGACGTAGCCCAACAACGGCCGATCGCCCGCCGCCACCACGTTGCCCCGTACTTCGTCGTAAAGCCCCAGCGCGCGGTCGACATCGCCAAGCACGGCCACGATATAGGCCAGGTTAAGCAACCAGGTGTTCACGCCCACCACGTCATCGGTGTCGCGAGCGATCTGCAAGGCCTCTTCCAGATAGGCCCGCGCTTCGGGGAACTGACCCAGCCCGGTCGCCTGAACGCCCAGGTTGCCCAGCACGGTATTCTCTCCCAGACGGTCGCCGATATCGCGAGCGATGACCAGGGATTGCTCGAAGTAGGTCTGGGCGGACTCATAGGAGCCCTTGTTCTGCTCAATGATGCCCAGGCTGTTGAGCGCACGCCGTGCCCCCCACAGGTCACCGATCTCTCGCGCCAGCGCCAGCGCGCCTTCAAAATACAAGAGTTGCTCGCTCAGGTCGCCCTGCTCCTGGGCGGCAATCCCCAGCGAGCGCAGCGCGTCCATCTCGACGCTCTTCGCCTGGGCGGCTTGCGCCAGCCTTAACCCATCGCTCAACCTGGCCCGCGTGCCGGCAAAATCGCCCAGAAAGCGCAGGCTGTTGCCGTGAAGGATGGCGGCGCGAGCCTGTTGGGTTATGTCTCCGGCACTGGTTGCCTGCTCGGCCGCCTGGGTCGCCGAGGCAATCGCCGCCTTAAAATCGCCCATGGCCAGATGGTAGCTCGCCCAGCGCAATGCAACCTCGGCGCGCGCGGCCAGGTCATCGAACCCGCCGACGATCCGCTCCAGTTCGCCCAAATCGCGGGCCTGAAGATCGCGGGCGGCCTGAATATTGTAAAGCTTCTCACGATCAAGCAGAAGATCAAATCGCCGCGACGTCTCGGTCGCCGGCAATAGCTCCAGCGCGCGATCCAGAGCGCGCAGGGCGTCAGTCACCGCATAGCGATCAGCCGCCCGCTTGCCGGCGCGCGCCTGCCATTCGGCCTCGTCTGCGTCCTCGCCGGCCTGAGCGAAATGGTTGGCGATCAGATGGGCGTATTCATCCACCCGGTCGCCGCCGACCATGATTAGCCATTCGGCCACGCGATGATGATAGCCCCACCGAACTCGCCGCAACACGCTCTCATAGGCCACATCTCGCAGGAGCGCATGACTGAATGTGTATTGCCGGGTGCCTTCGAAGGCCGTCTCTTCGTTCAGATAGATCAGCTCGTGGCGGCGCAGCGCGGACCAGGGCGTCTTGGTCGTGACGGAACCCTCGCCGATATAGTCCACGGCTGCGTCCCAGAACAGGCGGCCGACCACCGAGGCGCGCTGCAGGGTCGCCTTTTCCAGCGGCGGCAGCGACTCGAGCCGCGCCTGGATTATGCCGGTCAGCGTCGGCGGCACATGCAGATCGGCCAACTGCTCCATCCTGACCGACCAGGCCTCTTCCCCCTTGATGATGACTCCCTCATCGATGAGCATTTTGATCAGCTCCTCGGCGTAGAAAGGATTACCCTCGGCCGTGGCAACGATTAGCGCGCACAGCCGATCGGGGACGCCCGCCATCTTCTGCAATATCTCCGATACCAGTTGCTCCCCGACCGCACCCTCGAGAAGCCCCAACCTGAGCCGCCGATATGCCGGGCGGTTGGCCAGCCAGTCGGGACGTCGTTCGTAGAGCGTCGGGCGGGCGGCACCTACAAGCATGGCCGGATACCCCTCCAGCGCCGCTGCCAGCGAGGCGATCGCGTCGAGCGAGCCGTCATCGACCCAATGCAGGTCCTCGAGCATGATGAGAAGCGGATTGCGCCCGGCGGCGGCCCGGAAATATTCGTTCAGATATGTAAAAGCCTGATCTCGTAGCTGTCGGGGATTGTCCAGCAGCGGCCGCACGTAGGGGGAGCCGCCGAAATCATACCCCAGCAGATGACCGATGAGATGGGCTTTCATCTCTACAGCGTCGCCTGCGCCCAATTCGGCCCGGAAGATGCCGACCAGTTTTTCGCGTGCCGCCTCGGCCGCGTCGTCGTCAAAGATGCCGCAGCGAAAGGCGAACAGATCGCGCAATAGGCCATAGGCTTGCTGTTGCGTCTCCAGGCGGCCGCGTCCGCGATAGAGTTGCACGTCGGTCGGTTGCAGGTCAGCCCAATTCTCAAACTCATAGAGCAGGCGTGATTTGCCCAGCCCCGCCTCGCCGATGACGACCACCGCGGCGCGCTCGTGATTTTGAATGACCCACGTAAACGCTTCCTGCAGCGTGCCCAACTCGGCATCGCGGCCGACCATGCGCGTCTCGACACCCTCCACGCCGCGCCGGCGAGTGCGGAAAGAGCGTGGTTTCCGGCGCAGCACCCGATAGATTGGCACAGGTTCCGGGAACCCCCTGACCATGACCGGCTCCAGCGGCAGAAAGTCGAACACGCCGCGAATGTGCCGGTAGGTGTCGTGGGCGATGAGGATCGTCCCCGGCTCGGCCATACTCTCCAGACGTGCGGCCAGATTGACCGGCAGCCCGGCGACGGTATCCTCGCCCTCCACGCCGCCACCGGTCAGCACCCGGCCGGTGGCGATGCCGACCCGCACCCGGAAGCCGGGCAGGTTGCGCTCGGCCTCCAGTTCGACGGCGATATCGGCCGCTGTTGCCAAAATGTCCAGCGCGGCGCGAACGGCGCTGTCGGGATCGTTCTCGCGCGCCGTGGGCAGGCCGAAAACGGCCTTGTAGCCGTCGCCCTGGAAGCGCACGATGCGACCGCCGTGGTGGGCGATCGGCATTGCCAATCGTCGAAGCGACTGATCGACGATCTCCATGATTTCTTCCGGGTCACGCCCCTGGACGAGGCTGGTATGACCGGCCAGGTCGATGAACAGGATGGTCGCCAACACCGGGCGCGATTCTTCGGCCGCCGGATCCG
>DAOMSB010000018.1:19214-39299 GCA_035446145.1 Promineifilum sp. (SeqCode)
TCGATGAACAGGATGGTCGCCAACACCGGGCGCGATTCTTCGGCCGCCGGATCCGACGCCGCCAGCTGCGCCCGCAGCGCGGCAATAGTGGCGTCGACGATGGCATCGTCGATTGTCCCCCGCAGGCTTTCCTGTATGGCGATGGCTTGTTCGAGTTGTTGGCGGTTGCTCACGGTTGCTCCGTCTATTGTTGCGATTCAGGAGGAAAATGATAACACAGCCTGCATTTGATGCAGGGTTTTTCAGTTGTCCAAAACAGCGGCCAAACCTGACAGGTGGGCGACAATCAAGTTGATTATTATCAGAGCACGCTCGACCGCCCACCTGTCAGGTTTCCAACTTCCTGGTGACTACTGAAAAAAACCTGGCGCTTGGTGAAAGGGAGTATTACAAGGCAAACAATCAGGAAGGCATCACCTCAAACCCAAAATCGGCATAATGGGCGTCAAAGGTGAAGGCGCGCATAATACCGTGGAGGCGCATCGTCTCAAATGCGGAACAATCAACGAGGCTTAGATAGCGACGATCGGCCGCCAGCAACGCGCTGATCGCCCGTTCGTGCAGGGCCTCATCGACCCAGTGAATCGACAGACTGGGCAGCACATTCGCCTGGAATGATCGCGCCGCTGCCATGCCCAAACGCCTCTGGAGGAGGGTCAGCGTTTCAATCAGGATGTAATTATTGCAAACAAGGGGTTCTTCCTGGGCGATAAGCGTTCGCCAAACCGCATCGGCCGCTTCATGAAACGCATCATCGGCGGCGAAGATCGCCAAAAACGCGGAGGTGTCGACAAAAACGGTCAAGCGCCGTATGCTTCCTCAAGGTAACGATCGTGTTCTCGCGCCAGATCAAGGGCGCCCCCCTCAAATTGACCGATGACGCTCAGCGCTCGACACATGCGCTCTTCGCGGCCGATCGTCGCCCGTGATTGCAGCATCACATCCACGCTTTGCCGTATGAGTTCCGCCATCGAGCGCCCCTCTTCGGCCGCCAGCTCCCGCAGGGCGATGGCCTGCTCTTCAGTGAGTAATATCTGCGTTCTGATCATCTCACGTTACATCAGTTCCAGGATTGTGATGTAATTATATCAAACGATGGCGTCAAAGTACAAGATCGAGTGTGAGCGTGGTCTGACCCAAAAAAGAAAGTCGGGGCGGGCGCGACCATTGCCTGTCACACCCGCCCCGGCCAATCACTACAAGGTTATACCCAACCGCGCGCGCGAACGGCTTCGGCCACACGATTGACGGCCACCAGATAGGCCGCCATACGGGTCTCGACGCCGCGCTGCTCGGCCATGTCATGGACGGCGTGGAAGGCGGTCGTCATCTTCTGGTCGAGCCGCTCCTGCACGACTTCCTCGGTCCAGTAGTAGCCATAGGTGTTCTGCACCATCTCGAAGTAGGACACCGACACGCCCCCGGCGTTGCAGAGGAAGTCGGGGATGATATAGATGCCCTTCTGCCGGAAGATGGCGTCGGCCTCCGGCGTGGTGGGGCCGTTGGCCAACTCGGCGATGACCTTGGCCTGAATCCGATCGGCGTTCGCCCCGGTCAGCTGGTTCTCGATGGCCGCCGGGATGAGGATGTCCACCGGCAGCTCCAGCAGTTGGGTATTGCCGATCTCCTCGCTGCCGGGCGTGCCGCCAACCTTGCCGGTGCGGCGCATCTGAGCGCTGACCACCGCCGGGTCCAGCCCCTTGTCGCTGTAGATCGCGCCGAACTCGTCGCTGACGGCCACGACCTTCAGCCCCAGCAGGTTATGGGCCAGCCGATGGGCGAAGCTGCCCACGTTGCCGTAGCCCTGGATGGCGCACGTCGCGCCTTTCACTTCCATGCCCAGCAGCTTCGTCGCCTCGCGGATGGTGACCATGCCGCCCATGGCCGTGGCCGGCGTGCGGCCGGCCGAGCCGCCCAGCAAGATCGGCTTGCCGGTGATGACCCCCGGCTCATGATGGCCCATGATGGCCTCATATTCATCCAGCATCCAGGCCATGATCTGCGGCGTCGAGCCAACGTCGGGCGCGGGCACGTCCTGCTTGGGGCCGATAAAACGAGCGACGGCCCGCATGTAGCCGCGGCTCAGCCGCTCCAGCTCGCCGGCCGACATATTGCGCGGGTTGCAGACAATGCCGCCCTTGCCGCCGCCCAGCGGCACATCGCACACGGCCGTCTTCCACGTCATCCACGCCGCCAGAGCGCGCACGGTGTCGATGGTCTCATCAGGATGGAAGCGAATGCCGCCCTTGGCCGGGCCGCGGGCGTCGTTATATTGCACGCGAAACGCCTTGAACGTCTGCACGTGGCCGTCATCCATGCGGACGGGGATGCTGAAGTGGAACTCCCGCATCGGCTCGCGCAGAAACGCGTGCATGTCGGGGGCCAATTGCAGAATCCCGGCTGCCTTATCCAATTGGGCTTGCGCAATCGCAAACGGGTTCAAATTTTCGGACATGATTGGGTTCAGATCTCCTATAGGAAATATGGGATATACCATTTACAGCAACTAAAATCGCCAGGCACCCATGGCCCCTGGCGATACTGTTTTTTATTCGTAATGAGCATGGGCGCATCAGGCGCCAAGTCAGCGAACGGCGAAGAAATGCCGCCCCCACGGGGCGAGACTGACATAAAGGCCCATATTCAGGACCTCGTCGCCGTTCCATTCATACGTCGTGTCGTCCATCACGTCGACGAAGGCCCAGTTTTGCCCGGCCAGCTCCGGCCAGGGTAGTTGTACCCGCGCGTCTGATGTACTGGACGACAGGTTCACAACGACGACGCGCCGCTCGTCGCCAGCCTGCCAGCACCAGGCCACCAGATTCCGAAAGCTGCGATTATCCGGCCAACCGGTCAGGGTGCAAAGTCGCCATTGTCCCTCGCGCAGCGCCGGGGCCTGAATCTCGATGGCCAGCCGTCGGTAGAAGGCGTGGAGTGCGCGATCGACAGGCTCTTCGGGTCGCCGCGTCAGGAAGACCGGCAGCCGCACCGTCGCCCCTTCGAACTGCCCCTGATGGAACAGCTTGGCGCCGGGCAGCGTGTAGGTGGCGATGGCCGCGGCCAGCGCGCGCCCCCCGACAAATACCTGGGCCGCGCGAAGCTCGTCATGATTCTCGATGAAGCGCACCAGCTTGTCCTGATACGCCGTCTCGGCCGCCAGGTGGCCGCGCACTTCGGCCGCCGTCTCATGAATCAGCCGGTCGTAGAGCCGCTTGTCATAGCAGAAGTCGAACCCCTGCTTCATCATCTCCCATTCCATATTCCAGTACACTTCGCCGATGAAACAGAAATGGGGATTGCTCTCGCGGACGGCGGGGATGATCTCGTGCCAATACTCGTCGGCCGGCGGCGGCCCGGCGCGCTCGCCCCACGTGCGGGTGAACACTTCCGTGGTCATCAGCATGGCCATATCGCAGCGCAGCCCGTCACATTGGCCGGCGATGTCGCGCAGCAGGTCGATCATAGCCGCGCGCAATCCGGGGTCAAAGCCGTTGAGCTGGGCCACGTCGGGCCAGGGCGCGTAATAGGGGTCGCGGCCGTGGGCGATGATCTCGCCGTCGGCCTCGAAGAACTCTCCCGACGTGGTGGCCAAGTCTTCGGCCGTGCCGTGGATGAAGTATTCCGGGTGGCTATGGATCCACGGGTGGTCGGGGGCCACGTGGTTGGGGACGAAATCGAGGATGAGGCCCATGCCGCGGGCGGCCAACTCGGCGCGGGCGGCGGCCAATCCCTCGCGGCCGCCAATGACGAGGTCGGCTTCGTATTGGCGCACGCAGTAGGGCGAACCGACGATATCTTCCGGCTCGGCATGGGGCAGTGCCGCCGCGAATGCCTTTTGCAAGGCATCGTTCTGCAGGGCGAAAGCCAGCCCGGCCGGGCTGCGCTCCCAGACGCCCATCAGCCACACGGCGTCGAATTGGAACCCGGCAAAATAGTCCCAGACATCGGTTGGGATGTTGGTCAGATCGATGTGGTGACCGTAGAGCCGGCTCAACTCACGGAGCCAGAGCCGGACGTTGATCTCCAGAATGGTGGGGCGCGATGGCAGTACGATGCCCTTCCCCGCAGTCTCCGCATTCCCGGATTGGCTGGTTGGCGACATGTTGAATACTCCCTCACGAACAATACTAATTCTGACTCACCCGCGCCGATTTTGCAACCTTCCGGCCATCTCGTCGGCTTATCGGAGGGCATGCCCACGCTTTTGGCTACGGTAATGCCCTCGCCAGGTCTCACGGACGCAGCAGGCCCATCAGCACATCCAAAGCCAGCTTGAACCCACCGGCCAGGCCGGACAGATAAGCATCACCCGCGATCACGACGACAAAGTAGAGCACCGGCAGCAGCAATGTGCGCCGGCCGCGAAAGCCATGGGCCTCGGACAGGGACAGCCAGGAGACAAACAGCGAGAGGATCGACGCCGCCGTCAGGGCGAACGGCCCGATCAACGGAAGAAGCCCCAGCAATCCCAACAAACTCGCCGCCTCGGCGAAACCCATGACGCGAAAGGTCTGCGTGAAGTTGGCCTTGCCGCGCAAGACGTGGGCCGCCCCTTGAATCAGCAAAACCGCGAGAACCCACAGCCCGTAGCGCGTGAGGAAGTGCCGGGCCAGCTCCGCCGCATCCGCGGGCGGCGTTTCCATCAGCGTGCTGACCAGCACCCCGGCCAGACTCAGCAATATGGCCGGGCCGGTCATGGCTCCCTGTGTGGCGATGGCGCGATAGGCCGCGCGATCGAGAATCGTGCCGTAGAAAGCCAGCTCGACCCACGCGCCAACGTCGCGCAAGCCTGCCGCCAGGTTGGAGAGCGACCAATCGTCACGCTCCCGGCGCGGGGCGGCGCTGCGAGATTGGGGCACAACTCGTTCGCGCCGCGCGTCCAGTACGGGGAAGAGGTCGGTCGCGCTGCGCGTCGGCGGCACGACCCAATCGGCTGGATGCAGGATGAACGCGTCAGTCTGCTCGCCGCCCAGCCCGCCGTGGTTACCGATCAGTTCCTCGAACGCTGCCACCGTCCCGTCGGGATAAATGGCGCTCATGATAATCAAGTCGCCGGCGCTGGGGAAATCGGCCACGCGCCGCACCTGCCAGGCGCGCAATGTCGGGTCGCCATAGGGGGCCAGTGGGTCGCCCCCGCGCAGGTCGCCAGTCGCCAGATCGCGCGTGCCGTCCTTGCCGATGGCGATCGGCCGCCCTTCCGCGCCCAATCCAACCACAAAGCCCACCCCCTCGTGGGCGGCAATCTCATCGACCAGGCCGGGGAACGCGGCGTTCAGCTCGCCCAACGTGGCGCGATGGGGGAAGGCGTGGAAGTAGACCTGGCCCAGGTTCCCGCTGGCGCAGAAGGTGACGTCGGCGCGCGGGGCGGGTTCGGCCGCCGGCGCTTGCTCGGCATCCGGGACGCCCCGCTCAACCGCTCTCTGCAACTGCCGGGTGGTGGCCTGACCTACGCGGCCGCCCATACCCTGCTCGCGAACGTTGCCCAATTCGGCGGCGGCGCTGGCGGCCACCTGCGAGCCATCATCGCCGCCGGCCTCTCGCGCCATCACCGTGCCCGCGGGCATTCGTTGATGGATGAACGTCTCCAGCGTGTAGCCGTAGCGCATCCTGAAGGTGGCTCCGAAGGACTGGCCGTGATCCGACAACAGAATCAGCTCATAGGGGCGCGGGGCTTTGGTGGCGATGATCCGCCGGATCGAGCCGACCGTGCGGTCGAAGCCGCGCAACGTGCCCAGCGCATGCCGCGACCACGGCCCGGAGTGATGGGCCACCTCGTCGTAGCCGGGCCAGGTGGTGTAGATGGCCGGTTCGCCGCGCACGATCTGCATGCCGGTCAGCAAGGCCGTCACCTCGCGCATGAAGACCGTCGCCGAAGCGCGCACGAACGGGTAGAAGTTGTTCAAGCGATTCAGCCGCGGCCGCGTGTCGGTCAGGACGTCGCGCAGGTATTGCCATACTTCGAGCAACGTCTCGCCGATATAGAGGCCGACAACGCGCATGAAGAAGTCGGGGTTCAGCAGCAGCAGGTAGATGTCATGGGCGCGGGCCAGCTTCTGCTCCGGCGTGCCCCCGCGCAGATCGGCCGCCGTCAGCAGCGAGATGGCCGCGTCGCCGTCCACCAGATTGCCGATACTCGCGCCGCCGCGCAGCAGCCCGCCGTCACCAGCGAAACGGGCGTTGATCGCCGCCGCATCCCGGCCGGACACGAAAAGCCTGCCCTGAGCCTTGTCATACCAGCGAAAGGCGGGGATGTCATAATTATCGCCGAACAGGATGCCCGCCTGACAGGCCGACGTCTGCGAGGGCAGGCCACAATCGAAGAGCGACAGCGCATAGCTCTGACGCTTGATCAGCGCCGCGACATTGGGCATGTAGCCGGCGGCCACGGCCCGCGTGATGTGGTGGTAGCTCAGGCCGTCGATCTCCAGCATGACCAGCCCGGAAGAAGCGTCGCCAATCACCGCGTCCCGTTGCGCCCTCAATCGCCGCTCAATGATGCTCTCGTAAAATGAGCCGGTATCCCCGATGCCGAGGATGGCGCTGATGAGCGAGATGGCCGAGCCGATGACGACGCCGCCGATGAACGCCGAAAGCCAGCCGGCCACGTCGAGACCATCGGAAAACAGCAGCGCCGTGATGCGCAGCGTGACGGCGTTGACGAACAAGGCGACGATGAACAGGGCGAAGAAACCCAGCGGCAGGGCCAGCAGCAGGATGAGCGGCCGAATCAGCACATTGACCAGCCCCAGGACAAGCGCCGCGGCCAGAGCCACCGGCCATATCGAAAGCCCATCGACCGGGTGTATCGTGATGCCGATCGGCAGGAAATTGGCGACGATGAGCGCCAAAGCGCTGACGACCCAGATGATGAAGAAGCGAACTGCCGTTCTAAGGATGGTACGAATGATACTCATGGGCCATGCAAGGCCGGAACTATCGCCGGTCACACTGCTTCCATGAAAACGCGGGCTTATCAACAGGGCAGCCGCCCGGAATTCAAGCCGCCATGCCGCTCACATGAGCGGTTCGCGCCGGGCGTTGAGTATGCCGAACACGTCGGTCGAACTGCGCGTCGGCGACACGGTCATGGTCGCCGGATGGAGCAGGAAGCTGTCGGTCTGCTCGCCGCCCAGGCCGCCGTGGACGCCGATGAGTTCTTCGAACGCAGCGACGGTGTTGTCGGGATAGACGGTGCTGATGATCGTCAGGTCACCGGCGCAGGGATAATCGGAGATGCGTCGCGTCTGCCAGGCGCGCAGCTCGGCGTCGCCATAGAGAGTCAGCGGGTCTTCGCCGCTCACGACGCCGGTATGAAGGTTGCGCGCGCCATGCGGCCCCAGAGCCAGCGGCACGCCCTCGTCGTCGTCAACCACCACCAGCCCGACGCCCTCGTGCCGCAGCAGCGCTTCGATCAGGTTAGGGTAGGCGTGGTTCAGTTCGTTCATCGTCGCCCGTTGGGGGAAGGCGTGGAAATAGACCTGAGCCAGATTGCCGCTGGCACAGAAGGTGACGTCGGCCGCGGTTTTCAGATCCTCGTCCTCGCGCTCCTCCAGCTCTTCGGTTGCTTCCTCGGCCAGTTCCTGCATCCCCTCGGTCATGACCTTGCCGATGCGGCCGCCCATGCCCTGCTCCTGGATGTTGCTCAGTTCGGCGGCCATGGCCACCACCGACGTCGAGCCGTCGTCATGATCGTAGGCGGCCGATACGACCGTGTCGCTGGGCAGATAGCGCTCGATGAACTCCAGCAGCGTGTAGCCGTAGCGCATTTTGAACGTCGCCCCCGACGATTGGCCGTGGTCGGACAGGATGAGCAACTCATAGGGCCGGGGGGCTTTTTCGGCGATGATGGTCCGTAATTGGCCTACGAAGCGGTCGAAGCCGCGCAGCGTGCCGAAGGCGTGGCGCGACCACGGCCCGGAGTAATGGGCCACCTTGTCGTAGCCCGGCCAGGTAGTGTAGATAATCGGCGCACCGCGGCCGATCTGCACCAGCGTCAAAAAGCCCGACACCTCGCGCATGAACACCGTGGTGGCGGCGCGATAGAGCGGGTAGAAGCCGGACAAACGATTGAGTCGCGGCTCGACACCGCGCACTACATCCAGCGTGTATTGCCAAACCTCCAGCATCGCCTCGCCGATGAATTTGCCGACGACGCGCAGGAAAAAGTGGGGGTTCAGCAAGAGCAGGTAGATGTCGTTGGCGCGGGCCTGGCGCTCCTCATCTTCGCCGCCGCTCAGGTCGGTCGCCGTCAGCAGCGAGAGCCGGGCGTCGCCGTCGAGCAGGTTGTTGATACTCACACCGTCGCGCAGCAGCCCCTTGCCGTGGCCATAGCGTTCGTTGATGAGCGCTGCGTCGTTCCCGGCCACATAGAGGCGGTTCTCGGCCTTGTCGTACCAGCGGAAGGCGGGGATGTCGTAATTGTCGCCATAGAGGATGCCCGCCTGGCAAGCCGACGTCTGCGACGACAGCCCGCAATCGGTTCGGGAGACCACATAGCCGTCTTTTTCAACCATTCGCGCGATACTGGGCAAATAGCCGCGGGTCAACGCATCTTGCAGATGGTAATAGCTCAGCCCGTCAAGTTGCAGGACGATCACGCCGCGATAGGTGTCCGGCGGCGTGTCTCCCTGTCCCTGGGCCAGTTGGCTTTCGATGACGGCGCGATAGAACGAGCCTTGATCATCAATGCCGACAAGCCCGGCGACGATCATGTTGACTATCGCCAGCACGATGCCGCCGACAATGGCCGGCAGCCAGCCGTCGACCGTCAGCCCACCGCCCATCACCGCCGCCGTCAGCCGCAGCATCACGGCGTTGACGAAAAACCCGACGACCAACAGGATGATGAAACCCTGGCGCATGGCTGCCAACAAAATAAGCGGCCGAATGGCCAGGTTCACCAAACCCAGCAGCAGCGCCGCGCCCAACGCGACCAGCCACGCCGGAAGCCCCGCATAAGCACCCAGCCCGATCCCCGGCAGGAACCAAGCCGTCAGGCTGAGCGAGATGGCGTCAACCAACCAGATAGTGGCGAACCGGAACAGGAAGCGAAAGGCGGAGCGTATTTTCCCCATAAGTGTCCTGCGTCCACAGTACCAATATGCATGACCACACGTGATGTGTTTTCCGATTATGACAAACAATCGCTGAACCACCAAAATATGCCGGGACAATCGCACATAGACTCACTCTCGCTTGTAGTGCAAGCCGCGGGCTTGCGGCTTGCGCCACACGCCCAAATCCGGCTACACTACGATTCCATGAGCCAATCCCTGTTGCCCCCCCTCGCCCTCGGCCTTGTCCTCAGCCTCCTCATCGCCTTTCTCGCCTGGCGGCGCGACTCCCTGTCGCAATCGGGCGCGGTCGGGGCGTTAGTCGTCGGCACACTCATCTTCGGGCTGGGCGGCTGGGTGTGGGGCGTTCTGCTGGCGGTGTTCTTCATCAGCTCCAGCCTGCTCTCCCACTTCAAGGAACGGGAAAAAGCGGCCGTGGCTGAAAAGTTCGAGAAGGGCCACCGGCGCGACATGGGGCAGGTACTGGCCAACGGCGGTCTGGGGGCGGTCATCGCTCTCCTCAGCGTCGTCGTGCCGGAGAGCGCCGTCCCGGCCGGCACGTGGTTTTTTCTGTTCCTGGGGGTCATGGCGACCGTGACGGCCGACACCTGGGCCACAGAGTTGGGCACGCTGAGCAAGGGCGCGCCGCGGCTCATCACCAACGGCCGCGCGGTCGAGGTCGGCACGTCGGGCGGCGTGTCGCCGCTGGGCACGGGCGTGTCCTTCGCTGGGGGGCTGCTCATCGGGCTGACGGCCGGACTGCTCGCGCCCGTGTCCGGGCTGCTGCCCTGGAGCACCGCTCTGCCCGTGGCGCTCATCGGCGCGCTCAGCGGCGCGACCGGGTCGCTCATCGACAGTCTGATGGGTGCGACCATCCAGCAGATCTACTACTGCGATACCTGCGCCAAAGAGACGGAGCGCCGACTCCACCGCTGCGGCACGACGACGCGGCCGTTGCGCGGCTGGGCATGGATGCACAACGACATGGTCAACCTGATTTCGTCGCTGGGCGGGGGATTGGTGGCGATGGGATTGGGCGTGGTTTTGCTGTAGGCGTCGGCCATCAAGCCGAATAATGGGGCACAATCCAGCGGTAGAGGTCGATCACTATCTCTTCCGGCCCGGCGATGAGCAGCGACTCGGTGCCCCAATCGGTCAGCATCGGCTCCATGAGAACAGTCGCGCCATAGGCATTGGCTCTTTCCAGCGCCTTTTGGACGTTCTCCACCCGGAAATGAAGGATCATCCCCGATGCAGGCTTGACGGGGATCATCGCCGTCGGGCTGAGCATGATAGTCACTTCGCCCGATTCCAGCTCGGCGAAATGTTCATCGACGACCCGCGCTTCCAATCCTACGACGCGCTCGAAAAAGTCCACGGCGGCGCCCACGTCGCGGACGATCAGATCAAGGTTATCGAATTTAGTCATCAGTTGGGTAGTTTAGTACACCGCACCGTTGCAAACCACCATTTACGCGAGCTGTAGCGCAAGCTGTCAGCTTGCGGGCCGCGCATCCGGACGGCAATCTGACAGATTGCGCTACAACCTCTCCCATTTGGCCGCCCTCTCCGATTTCGCTACACTACACCCATCATCATGAGCACAAAAGGGCCGGATTTCTATCGACAGGTCTATGCCGTCGTGCGGCGCATCCCGCGCGGCCGCGTCACCAGCTACGGCCGCGTCGCCGCGATGCTGGGCCGCCCGAACGCCGCCCGCGCCGTGGGCTATGCGCTGAGCGCGCTGGGCAGCAAGCGCGACAACGAGCCGCCCGTCCCGTGGCAGCGCGTCATCAACCACGCCGGCCGCATCAGTACGCCCGACATGGACGGCGGCGCAAGTCGCCAAAAGGAGCTGCTGCAGGCCGAGGGGGTGGTCGTCAGCGACGATCTGCGCGTCGACCTGCGCGTCTATCTCTGGCAAGGGCTGCACCTGGTCGAACTTGACGACATCATCGCCGGACGCGATTGAGATTGCGAGAGCAAGTGGCAAGCTAACCCTTGGCATAATTCATGAAACTCATCATCCAGATTCCCTGCTATAACGAGGCGGAAACGCTGCCGGCGGCGCTGGTCGAGCTGCCCGCGGCCATTCCCGGCATCGACTGCATCGAAACGCTCATCATCGATGACGGCAGCGACGACGGCACGGCGGCCGTCGCCGAAGCGCTGGGCGTCAACCATATCATCCGCCACCAGCGCAACCTGGGGCTGGCCCAGGCGTTCCAGACGGGCATCGACGCCTGCCTGCGGCTGGGGGCGGATATCATCGTCAACACCGACGCCGACAACCAGTATCCCGGCCGCTACATCCCCGACCTGGTGGGGCCGGTGCTGGCCGGACAGGCCGACATGGTTATCGGCGACCGGCAGGTGCAGACCATCCCTCACTTCTCCCCCATGAAGAAGCGGATGCTGGCTCTGGGCAGCTGGATGGTGCGCAACGTCAGCGGCGTGGACGTGGCCGACCCCGTCAGCGGCTTCCGCGCCTACTCGCGTGAGGCGGCGCTGCGCTTCACCATCCTGACCCGCTACAGCTACACGCTGGAGACGATCATCCAGGCGGGCAAGAGCGGGCTGGGGATCGTCAGCGTGCCGGTGACGACCAACCCGCCCACGCGGCCGTCGCGCCTGCAGCGCAGCATGTGGCATTTCATCAAGGCCCAGGCGGGGACGATCCTGCGCCTCTATGCCTTCTATGAACCGCTGCGCACCTTCAGCTATATCGCCGCGCCGTTCCTGCTGGCCGGAATAGCTCTCTGGGCGCGGTTCATGTTCAACTACCTGACCGGGGAGAGCGGCGTGGGGCGCTTCGTGCAATCGCTGACGCTGGGCACGGGGCTGCTGCTGGTCGGCACGCTGATCGTGTTGTTCGGCATCCAGGCCGACATCAGCGGCAAGCACCGACAGTTGACGCAGGAGATGTTGTATCGATTGAAGAAGATGGAGTTGAACCGGCCAATCGGTTCCGAATGATCATTAATGAGCATGACCACCACCCGCAAATCACAACTTGCCGCAAGCATGATACTGGTGTTCATGCTCGCGACCTGCAGCGCGGAGGCACGCCAACCCATGATCGACATCACCCTCGACCGGCCCGAAGCCAGTTCGGCCGCGCTCACATTCAGTGACGGCCATGCTCTCATCGACATGACCGACGCCCACGGCATCAACGGCCTGACGGCGACGCTGATCGATGGCGAATGGCCGGAGCAGATCACGATCCATCTGCGGCTCAGGGGACTGGAGCGGCTGGAGATCCATTACGGCCCCTACACCATCGCCACCGGCCTGTCGAGCAACAATTCGCCCGATCCGCCGCCTGCTCTCCATGTCGCCGATGAGAATGAAAAGGTGAAGGAGATTCCCGATCCTGATTCAATCTATATTCCCGACATCAGCCGGACGGATGACGGGTTCGATATCACCCTGCCGGCCCACTTTTTTCAGGGAAAGTATTCAGCGTTTTCGATGCAATGGATTGATTTCTATCGTTAGTTGAACTTTGGCGAATGAACACAGACATGGTTGTGGGGGGATGGGAGGTAACAAATATGTACATGCTGATCATGGTGCTGGATAATGTCGCACACCGGGAAGAGGTGCTGGCAAGCTGGGAGCGCGCCGGCATCCGCGGGGTGACTATCCTCGAATCGACCGGACTGCATCGTGTCCTGCTGCGCCATCGACCAGACGTGGCCTATTCCGGCTTCGGCCGCATCTTCGGCAACACCGAGGCCGGCCACAACACCCTGTTCGCGGTCGTCGACGACATGGCCGTCATCGAGGCGGCCGTCGCCGCCACCGAGCGCATCGTCGGCAAGCTCGACGGCCCCAACACGGGGATTATGTTCGCCCTGCCCGTTTCGCGGGTGTGGGGTCTGCCCGGCAACCCGAGCACAGCCAAAGAAGGCAGGGAGCGCTAGAGGATGGTCTGGATACTATTCGTGGCCAGTTCGGCCGTTGTCGTGCTGGCGGCCATCAAGCTGGCTGAATATAGCGACGTCATCGCAGTGCGCACCGGGCTGGGCGGGTTGTTCGTCGGCACCATCTTCCTGGCCGGGGCGACCTCGCTGCCGGAGCTCACCGCGTCGATCAGCGCCTTCCGCACCGGCGCACTCAACCTGGCCGCGGGCAACTTCTTCGGCAGCAACATGACCAATATCGCCCTGCTGGCCATCGTCGATCTGACTCACCGACAAGCGCCGCTGCTGCGGCGGGTGGCTATCAGTCATTCGCTGACGGCGGCTCTGGCGACTATCCTGATGCTGGTGGCGGTGTTGGCCATGGTCGCCGACATCGACCTGGCCATCGGCTGGGTAGGGGTGGATAGCCTGCTGCTCATTGCGCTCTACTTCGCCGGCATCTGGGTGGTGCAGCGCGAGAATCAGGCCACCGCCGGGCCACCGCCGGCCGTGATGGCGCCGGCCGAGGGTTTCCCGTCTCTGCGCAGAGGCATCATCGGCTTCATCGTCGCCGGGGCCATCCTGATCGCCGCCGTGCCGCAACTGGTCAGCTCGTCGGTCGGCATTGCGGAAGCCACCGGCCTGGGCACCGGCTTCGTGGGCACGGCGCTGCTGAGCTTCGTCACCTCGCTGCCGGAGCTGGTCGCCGCGCTGGCCGCCGTGCGACTGGGTGCGTTCGACCTGGCCGTGGGCAACCTGCTGGGTTCCAGCGTGTTCAATATGTTCGCCATGGCCATCTCCGATTTCTTCCTGCTCGACGGCCCTTTCCTCAGCCTGATCGACTCCAACTTCGTGCTGGTCGGCCTGCTGGGCATCCTGTTGACCAACATGGCTCTCGTCGGCAACCTGGCCCGCGTGGAGCGCAAGTTCCTGTTCTTCGAGCTGGACTCGCTGGTCATCCTGCTGGTCTATCTGTTGGGCATGTATTTGTTGTTTTTGCGTGGGGTGGGGGTTTAGAGCGGACTCTTGTCCGCCGACGACAGACGACGCGACTCCTGTCGCGCGACGACAGACCCGTGACCACGGACCATCGCGACTCCCGTCGCGCGACCACGGCAAGAGCGCGCTCTTTCTACTTCGTATTTCGTACTTCGTCTTCACTCGTCACTCGTCATTCGTCACTTGCTTAGAATCTTTGCCTTCCCTCGTCACCAGCATGACAATTGGGGGCCATGAAACAATCGCGCCTCATCGTCCTGATCGCTCTTGCTTTTCTTGCTGCTTGTCGTCCTGCACTGGGCGAGATTGCGCCCACCATCGCACCTACGGCCGGCGCACCCACGGCTGACGTGCCCACAGGAGCGCCCGCCACGGCAGCGCTCACACCGGCAGAACCCGTCACGCCCACGGATGAACCATCCACACCGCCCGCAACGGACGCGACCGCCCCGCTCTTCGACATCGACCCGTTCGACCGCAGCCCCTTCGCCGCCGGACTGATCAGCGATGAAGTCGGTGGCGACGCCCTGCCCGGCGCGCCGGTCTATCACATGGCCATCACCATCGACCCGTCGATGACCCTCATCACCGGCCGCCAGACCGTCACCTATACCAACAACGAAAGCGTTGACCTGAACGAGGCCTACTTCCACCTGCACGCGAAAACGCTCGACGGCGACATCACCGTGTCGGCCGTCACCGTCGACGGCGCGCCCGCCGCGGCCGAGGTCGTGGGTGACATGCTGCGCGTGCCGCTGGCCGCCCCGCTGGCCCCCGGCGACGTGACGACCATCGACATGGCCTTCGAGACGACCGTGCCGACCGACATCGGCCGCAACTATGGCGTGTTGGCCTACTACGACGACATCCTGGCCCTGGCCCACTTCTACCCGATGCTGGCCGTCTATGATGAAGAAGGCTGGAACACGACCGCGCCCGACGTCCAGGGCGATCTGACCTACAGCGATTCGGCCTTCTACCTGGTGCGCGTCACCGCCCCCGACGGCCTGGCCCTCGTCGCCACGGGGTCGATTGTGGATGAGACCGTCACCGACGGCACGCAGACGCTCACCTTCGCCGCCGGCCCGGCCCGCGATTTCTACCTGGTCGCCGGCGATTTCGCCGTTGTCAGCGAGACCGTGGGCGAGACGACCATCAACAGCTACGCCCCGCCCGACATGGCCGACGGCGCGGCGATGGCCCTCGATGTGGCCGCGGCCGCCCTGGAGAGCGCCACAGAGCGCCTGTCCGCCTATCCCTATCGTGAACTCGACATCGTCACCACGCCGACGTCGGCCCTGGGCATCGAATACCCCGGCCTCATCGTCGGCACGGTCAACATGTACGACATCAGCGCGACGACTAGTGCGGGCGTCCCTTATGAGGCGATCCTCGAATCGACCATCGCCCACGAGGTGATGCACCAGTGGTTCTATAACCTCGTCGGCAACGACCAGCTGGACGAACCGTGGCTCGATGAGTCCGTCGTCGGCTACTCCACCTATCGCTATTTCGTCGACCGCTACGGCCAGGACGTGGGCGACAACTACTTCCAGAACTTCCTCGGCCGCTGGGATCGGGTGGAGCGAGCCGAGATCCCCATCGGCCGTCCCGTGGCGGAGTATGAGGGCGCGGAATACAGCGCCATCGTATACGGCCGCGGGGCGGTGTTTGTGCGCGAACTGGAAGAGGCGATGGGGCGCGAAGCATTCGACGCCTTTCTGCGTGCCTACGTGACCCGCTTCCGGTGGGATGTGGCCACGACAGCCGATTTCCGGGCCATGGCCGAGGAGCAATGCGGCTGCGATCTGGGCGAGCTGTTCGCAAAATTCATAAATGAGTAATAATACCTGCGACAAATGATGGATTGTGCGGATTTACAAGCCGACATTTTAATTATATAAATAGGGTATATCTTGGCGAGGACGTGGAATAGCGGCAGCTTCCAGATCCAATATTGCCAACATCGCAACAATCAACGTAGTCTGCATCGCAGCCAACACCGCCGCAACACCGCGATTCGCATCACGTTCAGTATTGCCCCAAGCATTGCTTCTTGATGCGCCCACGGCCAGGACGAGATATGAAAAAAAGGGCCGGACATCCCCCCATGTCCGGCCTTTTTTTGTTGTTCCGACGGCAATCCCCTATGCCGGCAATCGAGCCAGCAGTGCCGCCAGCCCCAACCGGTAGCTATATCGCCCGAAGCCGCAAATCTGCCCAACGCATACCGGCGCAATGACCGACTGCCGCCGGAACCGCTCACGGGCGTGGATATTGGACAGATGCACCTCGACCGTGGGCAATCCCACCGCGGCGATGGCGTCGCGCAGGGCGTAGCTGTAGTGGGTCAGCGCGCCGGGGTTGATCAGGATGCCCTGCCCCCACAGGCGCGCGTCGTGGATAGCGTCGATGAGCGCGCCCTCGTGGTTCGACTGCATGATCCGCAGCTCGGTGTTGCTCTTGTGGGCTTCTTCGATGAGCATCTCGTCAATCTCGGCCAGCGTCCAGCGGCCGTACACTTCCGGCTCGCGCTGCCCCAACAGATTCAGATTAGGGCCATGGAGAACGAGGATTCGCATGGGAAACTCCTTTTTAGTGGCGAGTTACTCTTCTGTCGTCATTCTTGCCGCTTCCAGCGCCGCCAGCACGGCCGCTTCAGACACGTCGTCGCGGATGAAAACGTCGCCGATGTCGTGAATAAGCACAAAGCGCAGCCGCCCGGCTTTCTTCTTCTTGTCGCTGCCCATGGCCGCGAAGAGCGCCGCCGGATCCAGCGAACGGCCGTTCACCAACGGCGGAATGTGGATCGGCAGGCCCAGCCGGGTCAGCACCATCTCCACCAGCCCCGGCAGTGAGGGCGAGCACTCCCCCAGTGCGGCCGACAGATGGGCCGCAGCGGCCAGCCCCATGGCCACCGCCTCGCCGTGGCGGATGGCATAGCCCGACACCTGCTCCACCGCGTGGCCGAAGGTGTGGCCCAGATTGAGCAACGCCCGCCGTCCCTGCTCATACGGGTCTTCTTCCACTACCCGCCGCTTCACCTCGATGGCCCGCGTCACCAGCGAATGGAGATCGGCCCGCAGCAGCCGGTCTTCGCTCAGCCGCCGCGGATCGAAGTGCCATTCTTCCATCATAAGCCGCTGCCAAAGTATCCGGTCGGCGATGAGGCCGTGCTTGGCCACCTCGGCCAGCCCGGCGGTGAACTCCCCGGCCGGCAGCGTGGCCAGCGTGCCGATATCGGCCAACACCTGCCGCGGCTGGTGGAACGCGCCGACCAGATTTTTACCCTGCGGCAGATCGACGCCGGTTTTGCCGCCGATGCTTGAATCGACCATCGCCAGCAGCGACGTGGGACAAAGGACGAACTCGATGCCGCGCAGCCAGGTAGCGGCGACAAACCCGGCCACATCGCCGGCCACGCCGCCACCGAGAGCGATGATCGTCCCGTCTCGGCCGATGCCTGCGGCCGATAATCCGTCGTAGAGATCGCGCACGGTGTCGAGGTTCTTGTGCTGCTCGCCGGCATGCATGATCAGGATGGGAATCCCATGGGGACCCGATTTCCGAATCTTCGCCGCGTGCAGCGGTCCGACGTGACTGTCGGTGATGATCGCCGCCGGGCCGTCGATTCCAGCCAGGTCGAGGACGCTGCCCAGCAGATTCTCGCCCACGATCACGTCGTAGCGGCCCGTCGGATGGCGCACCGGAATCGCCTGCCGCAGCCCGTTGGCGGCCAGTGCGGCGACGGTCGCGGCGATCTGTTGCGGCGATTGGCCGTCGGTCTCCACGGCGCGGAAGCGGGCATAGGCGGCGGCGCGGCGCTGGAGCAGAGCCATCACCCGCCGCTCGGGATCATCGACAGCCAGCAGCGGCCGCGGTTCGCCCCCGGCAGCCACGCGCTCCAGGATGGCCGCCGGCTCGGCGGCGAGGCAGAAGACCGGCCCGGTGGCTCCCAGTGCGGCGGCGTTGGCGGGGTCGAGCATCAGCCGGCCGCCGGTGGCGACGACCAGCCCGCGCCGCTGGGCCAGATCTGCGGCGACTTTGGCTTCCAGCTCGCGGAAGCGGGTCTCGCCGTCCTCGTTGAAAATGTCGGCGACCGAACGGCCGTCGCGCTCGACGATGAGATCGTCGGTGTCAACAAACGGCCGCCCCAGTTGCGCCGCCAGCAGGCGGCCGACGGTCGTTTTGCCCGTCCCCATGAATCCGGTGAGGATGATATTGTTGTCGGTCATGTCGTGTCGATTCCGCAGCCTGTCGGAGCTTTGTATGTATTATCCACTATTTTCCACGAGCGTGGGAACCAACTGCGGAGGCTGGCCTTTTTATTTCTCCGGCGGCCGCGATTATAGCCGCCCGGCCATCGACCCGGCGTACCCCGTCATCTCAATATAGCCCCGTGCGTTGATGGGCACGCCGTCGAGCGTCCCGCTGAAGCCCACCGCCCCTTCCCAATAGACCGTCGAGAGGTTGAGTTCCTGGTCGGCCATCAGCGGCCACCCTTCCAGCACCAGCCCCACCGACGGAACCGCAATGCGCCACCCGGCCGGGTACTCGCCGCCGCTGGCAGGACTGGTCCAGGTATCGGTCACTTCCAGCGACCAGTCGCCCAGCGCCAGATGGGTCACCGTGCCGTCGGGGGCGATGTAGCTGCCGGCCGACGTGGCTTCGAGCGTGCCGTCTTCGCGGCGAATCTCGAACAGCATCAGCGCCCCGCCGTTGTCGAGTTGCAGCGAGAACCAGTCCCAGCCGACGGCCCCGGCGCTCAGCGCGCTGGTGCTCCACTCGTGATCCTTCCAGGCCAGGCCCGTGACGTCGAACGTTTCCCCGCCGACCGCCACCGTCCCGGCCGCCTGCTGTTGGATGATGGAGTAGTAATAGGAAGCGTTGCCCGGCTCCGGCCCCTTTTGGCTCAGGCCGCCGTCACCGTGGAGCACCGGCGGCAGTGTCTCGTCCAGCGTCAGATCGAGCGCCACCCCGTCCGTTCGCGCATGCAGCCGCACCCGGCCCGGCGCAATCTCCTCGATTGACCAGTCCTCCAGCCACACGCGATAGGGATCGGCTGAGGCCCCGGCCAGCCCGGCCGCGCCGCGGCTGAAGCGCTCGGCCGGATGAAACGTGTCGGCCGCGATGTCGGAGAGGGTGAAGTGGGCCAGATAGACCTGGTTGGTCCGCCAGTCGGATTTAGAAACCGGGTTTTTAGGAAAAAGCCCAGTTTCTGGTGACGGAGCCAATGCCCGCCGGAAGATGGTGAACTGGAAACCGAACGGCCGCCCGTCGGCCGTGGCCAGATTGCCGGTGTAGTACCACCATTCGGTCTGGTAGTCATCGTGGGGGCCGAAGTCGCGCGGAAACACAACAGCGTCCGGCTGTGTGGCGCGGGTGAAGCCGTCGATTGACCCCGCCGGCGGCAGTGATTCCAGCGCCGCCTGGGGCAGGTGCGCGTCACCGCCCGCCCACAGCGGCCGCCCAACCACCCGCCCGACGGCTACCAGGCCAATCATGATCAGTACAATCCACAAGCGTTTCATAAAACCTTTTCAAATTACGAATGACGAATGACGAATGAAGAGCGCTCATGCTGTCGTCGGTCGTCTGTCGTCGGTCGTCTGTCGTCGGTCATCGTCACTCCTCTCTCAACGCCGCCGCGATCTCCAGATTACCCACCCGAATCGACGGATAGATGCCCGCCAGCAGCGCGGCCACCACGGCCACCGCCAGCGCCTGGGCGAAATACTCCGGCCGCAAATCCATCTGCAGCGTCCAGCCGAACGAGCGCACGTTAATGACATAGACCAGAATCCAGGCCAGCGCGTAGCCGACCGGCAAGGCCAGCAGTCCAGCCACGATGCCCATCAGCCCCGTCTCCAGCAGAGTCAGCGCCCACAGCTGCGGCCGGGTCATGCCCGTTGCCCGCAGTGTGGCCAGCTCGCGGCCGCGCTCCAGTTGCAGGCTCATTAACGCGCTCAACACACCGATGAAGGCCACGACGATTGCCAGCAGCCGCAGGGTCGAGGTGATGGCGAACGTCCGATCGAAAATCTCCAGCGAGCCGCGCCGCAACGCCTCATTCGACTGCACCAGCACGTCCTGTCGCCCGCCCAGCGCCGCGCGAATCTCGTCGA
>DAOMSB010000019.1:0-37824 GCA_035446145.1 Promineifilum sp. (SeqCode)
CTTCACAGGATTTTGGCCTGTTGGCCGCCTCCTGTTTCCACCATTTTCTATCGGATGAGCCGGGCCTGGGGAGCTTTGGCGATTCCGTCATCACCCATACAGAATACCCCCCTCTGCCTCCGGCGGCAATATACCGGCCATCTTCTCAGGCACGTTATCATGGTATGACTTTTGTCGTCAAGACAGGTGCAATCTGTCACTAACCCCAATCCGGCTTCATCCTTAAACTAATTAAGAATTGATACCGGTATATTTTTGTGCCGCTTGAACATTTGAAACGAAAATTCATTATCAGGCAATAACAGCCATCGTCTTCAAATGCGCCGCACATGATCTTGAAGGAGAGCATACTCATGTCGGAAAATGTTTTGTCTGCACCTGTGAAACATCAGAAAACCAATGGTAATGGTCACAGGCCCACTAACGTGACCAAATGGGTCTACCTTTTTAACGAAGTCGATGAAGCTGAAAAGCATATGGGCGGTCATTGGGATGGTGTCCGTTCCTTGCTGGGTGGCAAGGGAGCCAATCTTGGCGACATGACCCGCCTGGGTATTCCCGTTCCCCCGGGCTTCACTGTCTCGACGGAAGCCTGCAATGCCTATCTCGAATCCGAGGGGTTCCCCGCAGGAATGTGGGAGCAAGAGCTGGTTGCTATCCAGGAAATCGAAAAGCTGACCGGCAAGAAATTTGGCGGCGCGGACAACCCGTTGCTCGTCTCATGCCGTTCCGGCGCCAAGTTCTCGATGCCCGGTATGATGGACACCGTCCTCAATATCGGCCTGAACGACGAAATCGTCGAGACGATGGTGCGTCTCACCGGTGACCGCCGTTTCGTCTTCGACCTGTATCGTCGTCTCATCCAGATGTTCGGCAGCGTCGTCATGGGCGTGCCGGACGAGGCGTTCGAAGCTGTTATCACGGCTCGTCGTAAGCTGGCCGGGGTCACCTCCGACTCTGAACTAAAAGCGGCCGACTGGGAAGTCGTCACCCGTCGCTTCAAGGAAATCTATCGCACCTTTACCCGCAGCGATTTCCCAACCGATCCACACGAGCAGCTGCGCCTGGCCACCGAAGCCGTGTTCAAATCATGGAACGGCCGCCGCGCCATTGACTATCGCAACGCCGCCGGCATCGCTCACGATCTGGGTACGGCTGTCAACATTCAGACGATGGTCTACGGCAATATCGGCGATAATTCCGCGACCGGCGTCGCCATGTCGCGCAACGCTTCCACCGGCGAAAACGAACCGGAAGGAGACTTTCTGGTCAACGCTCAGGGCGAAGATGTCGTCGCCGGCATTCGCCTGACCCAACCGCTCCATGAGCTGAAAGCGATCATGCCGGTCGCCTACAATGAATTCCTCACCATCGCGCGGAAGTTGGAGAAGCATTACCGCAACATGCAGGACATGGAGTTCACGATCGAAGACGGCAAGCTCTGGTTGTTGCAAACCCGAGACGGCAAGCGTACCGCTCAGGCCGAAGTGAAGATCGCTGTCGATATGGTCGAAGAAGGATTAATCAGCAAGGAGGAGGCAGTCTGGCGCGTTAAACCGGCGCAAGTTGACTTTTTCCTCCACCCACAGCTCGATTCTGCAGCACTAAAATCGGCTCGCAAGATCGCGAAGGGTCTGAACGTCTCGCCGGGCGCGGCCGTCGGTATGGTCGCTTTTGACGCCGACACCGCCGAGCGCTGGGTCAAGGATGAAGGGCGCAAGGTCATCATGGTTCGCCCGGAAACGAAGCCGGACGACGTCCATGGCATGTTGGCGGCACAGGGTATCCTGACGAGCCGTGGCGGCCGCACCAGCCACGCGGCATTGGTCGCCCGCCAGTTTGGCAAACCGGCTGTGGTCGGCGTTATGGAGTTGGAGATCGACCTGGATTCGCGCGAGATGGCTATCGGTGAAGACATCATCGTGAAAGAAGGCGACTGGATTTCCGTCGATGGAACGCTGGGCATTGTCTATCTCGGTCAGGTCCCGACCGTCGTGCCGGACATCAAGAACCCCTACCTCATCAAGCTCCTCAGCTGGGCTGATGAATTTCGCGCTATCGGCGTATGGGCCAACGCAGACTACCCGCAAGATGCACGGCGCGCACGCGAATACGGCGCTCAGGGAATCGGTCTCTGCCGCACCGAGCACATGTTCTTCGAGGCCGCACGATTGCCGATCGTCCAGCAGATGATCATGGCCAAAAACGTGACGGAGCGAAACGAAGCGCTGGACAAGCTGCTGCCGATGCAGCGCGGTGATTTCGACGGCCTTTTCCGCGCCATGGATGGCCAACCGGTCATCATCCGTCTCATCGACCCGCCATTGCATGAGTTCCTGCCCTCGTACGAAGAGTTGGTGCTGCGCCTGGCCGATCTGAAGGTCCAGTTGCAACACTTCCACACGCTGAGTGAGATCGACGAAGCGTTATCGGAAATTCGAATCAAGCAAGCCTATCTGGAGCGCGTCGAAGGTCTGCGCGAGCAGAACCCCATGCTCGGAACCCGCGGCGTTCGCCTCGGCATCCTCATCCCCGAACTCACCAAGATGCAGGTTCGCGCAATCTTTGAGGCCGCCTGTCAATGCCAGAAGGATGGCATTGATGTGCATCCAGAAGTGATGATCCCGCTCACGTTCCATATCAATGAACTGAAGGTGCAGCAGACCACCCTCGAAGCTGTAGCCAAGGAAGTGATGGACGAGCAGGGCATCCAGATCACTTACAAGTTCGGCACGATGATCGAGATCCCACGCGCCGCGCTGACGGCCGATGAGATCGCCGAGATAGCCCAGTTCTTCTCCTTCGGCACGAACGACCTCACACAGACGACGTTCGGCATATCTCGCGACGACGCGGAGGCCGGCTTCCTGGTCGAATACCAGCAACGCAACATCCTCGAAGAGAACCCGTTCGGCACGCTCGACGTGCCCGGCGTCGGAAAGCTCATGAAAATGGCTGTCGAGCTTGGCCGCGCGACTCGACCCGACCTTGAGATCGGCATCTGCGGCGAACATGGTGGTGATCCGAGGACTATCGCCTTCTGCCATCAGATTGGCCTCAACTATGTCTCTTGCTCTCCATTCCGTGTGCCGATTGCCCGTCTGGCGGCCGCCCATGCGGCTTTGGCCGACAAGAAGCAGTAGTTTATCGATGCAATCCGTGTTGTGCCGGCCAGCGCTTGCTTGCCGGCACAACAAAAATATTGAGGTGAAGGAATTATCATGACGACGAAAATGATCACCATCGACGCGAATGAAGCTACTGCGGGCATCGCGCATAAAGTTAATGACGTGATCGCCATCTATCCGATCACACCGTCATCGGGCATGGGCGAACTGGCTGATCAATATTCGGCCCACGGCGATACCAACATCTGGGGGGCCGTGCCGCTCGTCATCGAGATGCAATCGGAAGGTGGCGCGGCAGGCGCCGTGCACGGCTCATTGCAAACAGGAGCGCTGACGACAACGTTCACCGCCTCGCAGGGCCTGCTGCTCATGATCCCCAACATGTACAAGATCGCCGGAGAACTGACCTCGACGACATTCCATGTCGCGGCGCGCTCTCTGGCAGCCCAGGGCCTGTCCATTTTCGGTGATCACAGCGATGTGATGGCGACCCGTAATACGGGCTTCGCCCTCCTGTGCTCCAACTCCGTTCAGGAGGCGATGGATTTCGCGCTCATCGCACACTCGGCCACCCTGAAGACGCGAGTGCCGTTCATCCACTTCTTCGATGGTTTCCGCACCTCGCACGAAATCAACAAAATCACCCCAATCAACGAAGCTGCCATGCGGGCGATGATCAATGACGATCTGGTGAAGGCGCATCGCGATCGCGCGCTTTCTCCCGACAAACCCATCATGCGTGGCACGGCACAAAACCCCGACGTCTACTTCCAGGCGCGAGAAACCGTCAACCCGTTTTATGAGGCTTGTCCCGGCCTGGTCCAGGCCACGATGGATGAGCTGGCCAATCTGACCGGTCGTCAATACCATCTGTTTGATTACGTCGGTGCTCCCGATGCCGAACGTGTCATCGTCATGATGGGGTCAGGCGCGGAAGCTGCCGAAGAAGCGGTTCATTACCTGAATCAGCACGGCGAAAAGCTCGGGTTGGTCAAGGTTCGTCTCTATCGACCGTTCGACACGGCCGCCTTCGTCAAAGCCCTCCCGCTCACGACACGCAGCATCGCCGTCCTGGATCGCACGAAGGAACCCGGCTCAACGGGCGAGCCGCTCTATCTCGACGTCGTCTCGGCGCTGGTGGAGCGCGTGGCTGACGGCAGTGCGCCATTTGCGGTCATGCCGAGGATCATCGGCGGCCGTTATGGCCTCTCCTCCAAGGAGTTCACACCGGCAATGGTGAAGGCCATCTATGAAGAGCTGGCCAAGCCGGTCATGAAAAACCACTTCACGATCGGCATCAACGATGACGTCACTCACACCAGTCTGGCCTATGATGAGACCTTCTCCACCGAGCCGGATGATGTCGTTCGCGCCATCTTCTTTGGACTGGGTTCCGATGGAACGGTAGGGGCGAACAAAAACTCGATCAAGATCATTGGCGAGAACACGCCGAACTACGCACAGGGTTACTTCGTGCTCGACTCGAAGAAGTCCGGTTCGGTCACTGTGTCCCATTTGCGCTTCGGGCCACGGCCGATCCATTCCACCTATCTGATCACAAATGCTAACTTCGTCGCCTGTCATCAATTTGGATTCCTCGAACGGTTCGACATGCTCAAGCTGGCCCAACCCGGCGCCACATTTCTGTTGAACAGCCCCTATGGCCCCGACGAAGTCTGGGATCATCTGCCACAAGAAACTCAGAGGGCCATCATCGAGAAGGACTTGCACTTCTACGTAGTCGATGCCTACGCCGTTGCCGAGGAGACGAACATGGGTCGCCGCATCAACACCGTGATGCAGACCTGCTTCTTCGCCCTGATCGAACGGGCGACCTCGGCGCCGCTTCTGTCGCGCGAGCGAGCGATCGCCGAGATCAAGGACGCCATTTACAAAACCTACGGCAAGCGGGGCGAGACTGTCGTGCAGCAAAACTATGCTGCCGTCGACGCGACGCTGTCTCATTTGCATGAGGTGCAGGTACCAGGCGAGGTCAGCAGTCGCTTCACGCGGCCGGCCGTTGTTCCCAACCACGCGCCGGACTTCATCCATTCCGTCACGGCCCCGATGATGGCGGGGCTGGGCGATATGCTGCCCGTGAGCGCCCTGCCCGTAGACGGCACCTATCCGACCGGCACAACGCAATGGGAAAAGCGCAACATCGCCACCGAAGTCCCGTTGTGGGATTCCGACATCTGCATCCAATGCGGCAAGTGTGCGTTTGTCTGTCCGCATGCGGTTATTCGTCTGAAGATATACGATCCGATCCATCTCGAGGACGCGCCGGAAGGCTTCATGTCCACTCCTGCGCGCTTTAAGGAGTTCAAGGATCTATCCTACACCTTGCAGATTTCGCCCGAAGACTGCACCGGGTGCTCGTTATGCTACGAAGTCTGCCCGGTCAAGAACAAGCGGCAGCCAAAGTTCAAAGCCATCAACATGGTAGACTACACCCCGGAAGTCCGGGCCACAGAATCAGCGAACTGGGACTTCTTCCAGACGCTACCGAACGTGGAGCGCACCGACATCCCGTTCAATCAGGTCAAGTACAATCAGTTACTGGAGCCGCTGTTTGAGTTCTCGGGGGCATGTGCCGGATGCGGCGAAACGCCCTATCTCAAACTAATCACCCAAATGTTCGGCGATCGGATGCTGGTCGCCAATGCGACAGGCTGCTCCTCGATCTACGGCGGCAATCTGCCGACAACCCCGTGGTCGAAGAATGCGGAGGGGCGCGGCCCGGCGTGGTCAAACTCCCTGTTCGAGGACAATGCCGAGTTTGGTCTGGGCATGCGCGTAGCGCTCGACCAGCGACTTGATGCGGTCACGAACACGCTGCGTACACTCCGGGAACTGATCGGCGCGCAACTCACAGACGAGGTTCTCTACAGCGACCAGATCACCGAGATGGACATCCTGAGCCAACGACGACGGGTACAGCTTCTCCGCGAGCGAATCCAGCATCTGCTGAACAGCCACGACGACTCGATCGTGCCGGTCAAACCGGCGCTGGCGGATCTGATGAGCAAGATCGACGTGCTGGTGAAAAAGAGCGTGTGGATCGTCGGCGGTGATGGATGGGCTTACGATATCGGCTATGGTGGCCTCGACCACGTCATCGCTTCCGGCCGAAACGTCAACATCCTGGTTCTGGACACTGAGGTATATTCCAATACCGGCGGCCAGATGTCGAAATCTACACCGCGTGGTGCTGTCGCCAAGTTCGCGGCCGCGGGCAAGCCGTTGCCCAAGAAGGACCTCGGCCTTCTGGCAATGTCCTATGGCAATGTCTACGTCGCCCGTATCGCCTTCGGAGCGAACGACCGCCAGACAGTTCAGGCAATCATGGAAGCGGAAGCCTACGATGGGCCATCGCTCATCATCGCCTACAGCCACTGCATTGCCCATGGCTACGATCTGAAGTATGGTCTGGATCAGCAGCAGGCGGCCGTCGATTCGGGCCACTGGACACTGTATCGCTACAACCCCGATCTGGCCATTGCCAAATCAGACGGCCATGAGTCAACGATCAGCCATAACCCGTTCCAGCTCGACTCCAAGGCGCCGACGCTGCCGCTGGAAGAATACATCTATCGCGAGGGCCGCTATCGGATGTTGCAGCAGAGCAACCCGGAAGCCGCCGAGCGATTGCTGGAACTGGCTAAACTCGACGTAGCCGAGCGTTGGGAAAGCTACAGGAAGATGGCCATGAGCCATGAGAAGACCGAGCGAACAATGGCCGGCGACTAACGACAAAAATGGCTGTGGGCCGTGCGGATTATATCGAGTTATAAAGCCATTTAATCTGCACGGTCACCAGCTAATCAGCATTCAGGAGAGTGAAGCGTGGACCTGAGAACAACATACCTGGGGTTTGATTTGAAGAACCCGTTGGTCGCGTCAGCCTCACCGCTGGCTCGCGAGTTATCCAACATCCGGCGCATGGAAGATGCCGGAGCGGCGGCGGTCGTTTTGAACTCCCTCTTCGAAGAGGAGATCAATCAAGAAAGCCGTGCTCTCGACCGCTACCTGAGCGACGGCACGGAGAGTTACGCAGAGGCACTGACTTATTTCCCTGAAGCACCGTCCTACAAAGCCATTGGGCCGGATGCCTATCTGGAACACATCTTTCGCGCCAAGCAGGCGGTTGATATTCCGATCATTGCCAGCCTCAACGGCGTCTCTTCCGGCGGATGGATCCATTATGCCAAAGAGATGCAGGGAGCCGGCGCCGATGCGATTGAACTCAATATCTACTACCTGCCGACGAGGATTGACTTAACCGGCGCTGAAGTCGAAAAGATGTACGTCGATCTGGTGCGTGATGTGCGGGCTTCGATCGATATTCCTATTGCCGTCAAGCTAAGCCCTTTTTTCAGCTCCACGGCCAATATGATGCATCAGCTCTCGGAAGTGGGAGCAAACGGTCTGGTCCTTTTTAATCGTTTCTATCAGCCCGATCTCGATCTCGAAAACCTGGAAGTTGTGCCGAATCTTGTGCTGAGCCGATCAGAGGAGATGCGCCTTCCGCTGCGCTGGATCGCCCTCCTCTATGGGCGAATCTCGGCCGATCTGGCGCTCACTACCGGCGTCCATGGCGCCGATGATGTGTTGAAAGCAGTTGCCGCCGGAGCCAATGTAGCGATGATGACATCGGAGATCCTGCTCAACGGCATCGGCCGCTTCTCCGAAATCCTGGCCGAGATGAAGCTGTGGCTTGAAGAGCGCGAGTATATCTCGATACGTGAACTACACGGCAGCCTGAGCCAGGTCAATGTCGCCGCCCCGACCGCTTTCGAGCGCGCAAACTACATCCAGATCGTGAAATCCTACGCGCCGACATTTCGTTGATTCCAACAATCAGTACTTTCGCTTGACACATAGCGGATCAATGCAGAAGAGGCCCGGGATTTCTCTCGGGCCTCTTCCGTCGGAGGTAGTGTTGTCGGAAAGCCGACTGTAGCGGAAGTAATGAATCCGTCAATTCATTAGAAGCGGTCGTTGTCGGGACTGTTCAGCGCCCACTGACACGGAATGCCGGCGAGGTTACACTCGATGGCGGCCGTGCAAGCACACATGCGGACGCGATACTCATCGCCCACGATACGAAGAAAGTCGGAATCAGGATAAATGCGGGTTTCTTTTAATTCAACGTCCTGGTCCAATATCTCACAATGTTTTGACCGGATAGTTACCACTGTCTTTATGGCCATTCCATCCATCCTTATGCTGTCCCGACGATCTCGTCATTGGTAGCATCATATCAAAACCTCATCGATCCTTTTAGTGTCAATCGTCATCGGATGAGATGACATTTGTCATCCTTCCTTGTGAAATATATCACTAATAAGTACAACCCAGTTTCATTTATGATATGGGGCAAAGGAGTCTTCCAAATGAATCAGAACCCACCATTGCCCTCACTTGATGCTTTATTACCCGCAGAAATGGCCAAAAAGGCCGAAAACGTCGGCGTGACCAAGGCGAATCTGGGGCCATTTCGCATGTTCGCGCTGGCGGTTCTAGCCGGCGCGTTCATTGCTATGGGCGCCGTCTTCATGACCATTGTAACCACAGGCGCGACCGGAATACTCAGCTATGGGGTCACACGACTTCTGGCGGGCCTTGCCTTTTGTCTCGGTCTCATCCTCGTCGTGGTCGCCGGGGCTGAATTGTTTACCGGCAATAATCTGATCATCATGGCCTGGGCCGGTGGCAAGATAAGTACCGGTAAATTATGGCGAAACTGGATCATCGTCTATCTGGGCAATTTCGCCGGCTCGATTCTGACCGCATACGGTATGTTTCTAAGTGGTCAGTATTTGTTTAACAAAGGCGCGGTTGGATTAAATGCGCTGAATATTGCCGCCGCCAAGACGAGCCTTGATTTCATTCCCGCTCTGGTGCTGGGCGTCTTCTGCAATGCCCTCGTGTGTCTGGCCGTCTGGTTGTGCATGAGCGCAAGAACGACAGTGGACAAGATCGTGGCGATCATCTTCCCAATCAGCGCTTTTGTGGCTGCCGGATTCGAACACAGCGTGGCCAACATGTACTTCATCCCCGTAGGCCTGTTCATCAAGAACGGCGCGCCGGCGGAATTCTGGGCAGCCATCGGCCAGACCTCGGCCGATTTCGCTTCAATCACATGGAGCAATTTCCTGATAGCCAACCTGTTGCCGGTGACGCTGGGGAACATCATCGGCGGAGCACTGATGGTCGGCCTCGTGTACTGGTTTATCTACTTGCGACCAAGCTGGACCGGCCGGAAGGATACCGCCGAAGAGCCGGATAAAAAGTTGAAAAGTACCTGAACCTGGGGGCAAGGTACCTCGCTGTACATCACCCGGACTCACCCATCCCAATAAACGAACAACCCCCTCCAGCATTGAGGCTGAAGGGGGTTGCCCGTTTAGATGAAGGAGAATCACAAACGTCTATAGATAGCCAAGCTTCTTCGCTGCGTGGGTAAGCTCGTCGCGGAAATCAGGATGAGCGATATTGATCAATGCCTGGGATCGTTGACGAATGGTCTTGCCATACAAAGAAGCTACTCCAAATTCAGTCACGACATAGTGAACATCGTTGCGGGTTGTCGTGACGCCCGCCCCCTCGGTCAGCAACGGTGAAATTCGACTGATCGTGTCGTTCTTCGCCGTCGCCGGGAGCGCGATGATCGGCAAGCCGCCCTTCGAGCGCGCTGCGCCACGAATGAAGTCTGCCTGACCGCCCACCCCACTATAGAGGACCGGGCCAATAGAATCGGCGCACACTTGGCCGGTCAAATCAACCTGCAAGGCGGCATTAATCGCTACCATGTTGTTATTTTGGGCGATATTAAAGGGGTCGTTGACGTATTCCGTTGGATGAAGTTCGACAATCGGGTTGTTATGGACAAAATGATAGAGCTTACCGGAGCCAAACAGGAAACCGGCGATCATCTTGCCTGGATGGAAAGACTTGCGGCTGCAATTGATAACCCCCTGCTCAAACAGAGAAACCACACCATCCGAGAACAGTTCGGTGTGAATGCCCAGGTCTTTATGAGTGTGAAGGTTTTGCAATACCGCGTCGGGAATACTGCCGATACCCATTTGAAGCGTTGCCCCGTTGGGGATCATCTCGGCGATATGTTGCCCGATTTGCAGGGTAGCCTCCGAGCTGCCACCTTGCGGCGCTTCCGGCAGAGGATAATCCGTCTCCACAACCCACGACAATCGGCTGACGTGGATGAAGCTGTCACCCAGTGTCCGCGGCATCTGTCGATTCACCTCGGCGATGATGATACGCGCTGAATCGGCCGCGGGCTTGGTCGTGCCCACCTCCACCCCGAAGCTGCAGAAGCCGTGCTCGTCCGGCGGGGAGAGAGAAATAAGGGCCACATCGAGGGGCAAAATCTTGTTCTGGAATAAGCCCGGTATCTCCGAGAGGAATATCGGCGTGAAGTCCGCTCGGCCCGTCTGAACCGCCTTACGGACGTTATGACCGATGAACAGGGAGTTGGACCTGAAGGAGCCTTCGTATTCGGGCTTGGTATATGGCGCGTCAATGAACGTAAGGATGTGGATCAGCTGAACATCGCTCAGCTCAGGCGCGCGCGAACACAGCGCATTGACCAGGACATCCGGTGCGCCTGCGCCGCCACCCACGTAAACCAGATTGCCAGAATTGATATGCGAAACGGCCGTTGCGGCGTCTACGACCTTGCGGCGGTAAATTGTTTCCCAGTTCACTTGGCGCCTCCATTTACGGCGCTTTGTGAGCCGTTCTCGCCGGGGAGCGTGACCTCTTTTTCTTTACCCAGTGCGCCGGCAATTTCGGCATTCGACAGCTTTCCGTGGTACAGGTTAATGCCCGAGGCAACATACGGACGCTGCTCCAACAGACCCGACACCCCCGATTCGCCGAGGCTCAGTAAGTAGGGCAGGAGTGCGTTCGTCAGGCCATAGCTCGTCGTTCGGGCGACGGCGGCCGTCATATTCGGCACGCAATAATGGATAACCCCATCCACGATATACGTCTGATCGCGCAACGTGGTCGGACGGCTCGTCTCCGCGCATCCACCCTGATCGATGGAAAAGTCAATAAAAACCGCGCCGGGTCGCATTTGCCGGATCATCTCTCTCGTGATGAGAACCGGTGCGCGGCGTCCGGGGCTTAGAACCGCTCCAACGAGCACGTCAGCGAATTCAGTGACACGCTCGAGATTGTAATTTGTGGCGAGCATCGTCGTCACATGGCCGCTCAGGGCCTCATCCAGGTGTTTCAGACGTGCGATATCGTTGTCCAGCACAACGACCTGAGCACCGGCATTCAGAAATGCGCGCGCCGCATTCGCACCAAGCACCCCGCCGCCGATGATGGCGACAGAGCCGCGAGGCACTCCGGGTATACCGCTCAGCAGCGTGCCTCGGCCGCCGCCGTTCGTCATGAGAAGCTGCCCGGCGATGACGGGCGCCAGGCGGCCGGCGACTTCGCTCATGGGCACCAGGATAGGATGATTCCCGTTTGGCTGGCGGATCATCTCACAGGCGATGGCGGTGATCTCCTTTTCGCGCAGCGCTTCCAGAAAGTCGGGCGAGGCCACAGCCATATGGAGAAAGGCTATCAACGTTTGTCCCGGCTGAAATAGCGCGTGCTCAGTCGCTGTAGGACGAGTGACCTTTACGACTACATCCGAGCGACCGTATACCTCGGCCGCCGAGTAGACAATTTGTGCACCGCTAAGGCGGTAGGTCTCATCAACAAATCCGGCTCCGGCTCCGGCGTTTTTCTCGACGTAAACGGAGTGGCCGTGACGCACCAGCGATGCCACGCCCGCAGGGGTCAAGCCCACACGGGATTCCAGATCCCGCACCTCCTTTGGTATGCCAAATTCCACGATGCGACCTCCTGCCGGCAATTCGTAATCTTGCAGGCGTAATAACCAAATTGGGAAGTGGCCGGCTGTGATGCTGCGATGCATTGGCCGATAAAGCTCACGAAACCTGTACAGGCCAGCCAAAGTTAGTTTAGCATGGGGCCGGCTACAAACAGGTGACTTTCCTCATTAAATTCAACTGCCATTTGTCACTACAGATTAAGCCAGTCGTATGCGATACTGACACTAGATAGATACTCTTGCCTGGCGTTCCCGTTCCTTGACAACTTGGATCGACGTAAAAATCGAATAAGGCAATCCGGCGGAGCCTGCAAGCCTAACATTGCTCCGCCCTTCTTGTTTTATAAGAGCCAGGGGAGTTCAGGCACGTTTTCCCATCTCACCGGAGGTACTTTAGATGGCAACTGGAAGAGTTGTAATTGATGTGGAACGGTGCAAAGGATGTGAGTTGTGTCTCGGGGCTTGTCCTAAAGATGTTCTGGCTTTGGCTGAAGAGCTGAACAGCAAAGGATACAGGCCCGTGATTCTTTTAGACCCACATCATGATTGTACCGGTTGCGCGCTTTGCGCCACGGTCTGCCCCGACGGCTGCATCACTGTCTACCGCGACATCAATATTGAGAAAGGACGCACAGCCGCGGGCCGCTCCATGGAGGGCATCCCCACGAAACCAATACACAGTGTCGAACATGGAATCCCGGAGGTGCTGCACCATGGCTAAGCAATTATTGAAAGGCAACGTCGCCTTCGCCGAGGCTGCCATTCGCGCCGGGTGCGAAGTATATTTCGGCTACCCCATTACCCCACAAACAGAATTACTGGAGCATATGTCCAGCCGGATGCCGGAACTGGGGCGCGTATTCCTCCAGGCCGAGAGCGAAGTGGCTGCGGTGAATATGGTCTATGGCGCGGCCGCCGCGGGCGCGCGGGTCATGACGTCCTCCAGTAGCCCGGGGATCAGTCTGATGCAGGAAGGCTTCAGCTACATGGCCGCCTCCAATGTTCCCGCAGTGGTCATCGATATCATGCGTGGTGGCCCCGGCCTGGGCAACATCCAGCCCAGCCAGTCCGATTACAACCAAGTGACGAAGTCAGCCGGCCACGGCGATTTCCACCCCATCGTATTAGCACCTTCGACCGTTCAGGAAGCTATCGATCTCACGATACTGGCATTTGACCTGGCGGAGAAGTACCGCACGCTTGTTTTTGTCATCGCCGATGGGACTATCGGGCAGATGATGGAACCGGCCGAACTGCCGGAAATGCGCCCCGTTTCTACCGAGCGACCGACCTGGGCCGTCACCGGCGCCAGGGATCGGTCACACAACGTGATAACCTCACTCTTTTTGGGCGCTGAACAGTTGGAACAGCTCAACCTGGACTTGCAGGACAAGCTTCTGCAAATTCAGCAGGCCGGCGAAGTTCGCTATGACGAAGCCTATCTGGAAGGAGCCGAGGTCGTTATCGTGGCCTTTGGCACATCGGCTCGCGTGGCCCAGACGGCCGTCAAACGCATGCGCGAAGCCGGTTTGCCGGTAGGCCTTTTCCGGCCCATCACCCTGTGGCCGTTCCCCGAAAAGGAAATAGCCGAACTGCCAAAGCGAATTCCTGCCCTAAAGGCCATTCAGGTTGTGGAAATGAACGCGGGTCAAATGGTCCATGATGTGCGCGAGGCGATCGCCGGACAAGTCCCCGTTCAGTTCATGGGTCGCATGGGCGGCATCATCCCCGTGCCGGAAGAAATCGAGGAGAAAGTTCGGTTGACGCTTACACCGGCACAGATGCCGGCCACCCTAAAGGAGTCGAGCAATGGCCGTGTCGCCCACTGACCAAAAAATCATGAACGCCCCCGCGGTGGTGAAAGAGGAGATTGTCTACCAGCGCCCCGTCGCGCTGACCAATGTCCACACTCATTACTGCCCGGGATGTACCCACGGCACAGCCCATCGGCTGGTGGCGGAAGTTATCGACGAACTGGGGATTCGCGAAGATACGATCCTGGTCGCATCGGTAGGCTGTTCCGTATTTGCCTACAACTATTTTGAGGTGGATGCCTGCGAAGCCGCGCACGGCCGCGCGCCGGCCATGGCGACCGGCGTCAAGCGCGTTCATCCCGATAAGGTTGTTTTTACTTATCAGGGTGATGGCGATCTGGCGTCCATTGGCATGGGCGAGATCATGCATGCCGCCGCTCGTGGCGAGAAAATCACCACCATCTTCATCAACAATGCCGTCTATGGTATGACGGGTGGACAGATGGCGCCGACGACACTTCCCGGCCAGATCACGACTTCGTCACCTTTCGGCCGCGATCTTCAGCTGTGTGGCGCACCTGTTCGGATGGTGGAGCTATTGTCAAACATGGACGGTACCGCCTACGCGGTTCGGCGGAGCCTCCACGACGCACGGCACACTATTCAGGCCAGGAAGGCCATTCGTACCGCCTTCGAAGCCCAAATCAAGGGGCTTGGTTTCAGCATCGTTGAACTATTGTCGTCTTGCCCAACGAACTGGGGCATGACGGCTTCGGAATCGTTGGACTGGATCCGGGACAGCATGATCCCTACTTACCCGCTGGGCGATTACAAAGTCGCACCTGAGTTAGTACAGTCACGCAAATAAGATCATTTCATCTCATTAGAACGAAAAGCGCAAGGAGCAAACCTATGACAACTCCCTGGAATCATCGCTGCGCACAACGAATGCAATCAATGAAAGGCTCGGCGATTCGCGAGCTTCTCAAACTGACTGAGAGGCCGGACATCATCGCGTTTGGCGGCGGTATGCCCGCGCCGGAAGTATTCCCTGTCGATGCGTTTCGGGACGCAGCCGAACGGGTTCTGGCCAGGCAAGGCAAGCAGGCCCTGCAATACAGCGCCACCGAAGGCTATCGGCCGCTGAGAGAGTGGATCGCCAGGAAGATGGCCGCCTACGGGATCGAATCCGCGCCCGAGAACGTGTTAATCACGAGCGGCTCGCAACAGGCATTGGACTTGCTGGGCAAAGTCCTCATCAATCCCGGCGATCTCATCCTGACGGAAAGGCCCACCTACCTGGGGGCGCTCCAGGCCTGGCGCGCCTATCAGGCGGAGTTCGCGACTGTTCCCATGGATAATGAAGGGTTGCAGGTCGATCTGCTGGAGGAAGCGCTAACTGCCGGCCCGAAGTTCATGTACATCCTGCCGAACTTCCACAATCCGGCCGGGGTCACTCTTTCCCTCGAACGGCGGCGCAAACTGATTGAATTCTCCGATCGCTATGGCGTACCGATCATCGAGGATGATCCTTACGGCGAACTTCGTTATGAGGGGGAGCATTTGCCGCCCCTGGTCGTTCTGGACTCTGAACTGTTTAAGGGTCGGAAAGGCCGTGACGTGGAATCTAACGGTTATTATGACATCTCCAAGCCGATAAACGGCAACGGTCGGGCCTATATGCGCGGCAACGTCATCTACCTGAGCACCTTCTCCAAGACATTGGCACCCGGTCTGCGTCTGGCATGGATGGTCGCGCCGGTTGAGGTCATCCAGCGCTGCAACGTTGCCAAGCAGGGCATGGATTTGCATACCGCAACCCTCAATCAGTTGATCGCCCACGAGATCCTGACCGGCGGCGAGCAAGGCGATGACTTCCTGAAGGGTCACGTGCGCCTGATTCGCGAAGTGTATCGCGAGCGCCGGGACGTGATGTTGACGGCGATGGAGCGACATTTCCCCGATGGAGTCACATGGACGCACCCGGACGGCGGCCTGTTCCTGTGGGTCACGTTGCCGAACTATCTGGACGCCTCGGAGATCCTGAAAGATGCTATCGAGCAAAAGGTCGCCTACGTCCCCGGCTCAGCATTCCACCCCGGCAATGACGGCAAGAACACATTGCGGCTGAATTTCTCCTACTGCAATCCGGAAAAAATTAATGAGGGCATCAAACGCCTCGGGCACGTCTTTGGCCAGGCTATCGAGCAACATGGGATGATGGACATGGAGAGTCTTGCTCGGTCCTTGCCCGTCGCCTTCTAGCCTTAAAAGGAATATCCCTATGGAGACATCAATCATTATCTCTGGATTCGGTGGACAAGGCGTTCTGTTTGCCGGGCAATTGCTCGCCTATGCGGGCATGGATGCGGGCAAGCACGTCACCTGGATTCCCTCATATGGGCCGGAGATGCGCGGCGGAACGGCCCATTGCGTAGTCATCATCAGTGATGATGTGATCGGCGCGCCAATCGTCACGCGGCCGGATATCACCGTCGTCCTTAATCAGCCATCTTTCGACAAGTACGAGCCACTAGTCAAGCCAGGCGGGCTTCTGGTGGTCAACAGTTCGCTCATCTCGGCCGAATCGTACCGGGATGACATCCAGGTCGTTTATGTAGCGGCCAACGCCATTGCCGAAGAGTGGGGAACGGCCAAGATGATGAACATGGCCGCGCTGGGCGCGATGCTCGCGGGTCGGCCGGTGTTGTCTCTCGATGTCGTCAAGAAGGCATTAGTGGAGCATTTTCCGGCCGGCAAACAGCATCTGGTCGAGGCCAACCTAAAGGTCATCGAGCATGGTTCGCTGATCAGCCAGCCCAGCAACAGTTGATGATCGTGGTTAATTAACCGTAATCGAGATTGCCCTTCATATTCCCAAATGAAGGGCAATTATTGTGCCCGTCTTTGGTTGGCCGGGTTCAACGATTCCGATAAAATGAATTTCCCAATCTTTTCCCGCCATCTGCCTAAAAGCTGGTGGCAATATACCCAGAGGTAAAATGAGACACGCATTCAAGCGCCTATCCCCTGTCCCATCTGATCTTGATATCGCCCAGGCAGCCGTTCCCCGTCCTATATCTGAAATCGCCGCCGAAATCGGCCTGACGGATGATGACTTAATCCACTATGGTAAGTATAAGGCCAAGGTTCACCTCGATACATTGCCAAAGTTGGCCAACCGCCCGACCGGCAAGTACGTTGATGTCACCGCCATCACACCGACTCCCCTCGGTGAGGGCAAGACGACGACCTCAATCGGTCTAGTACAAGGATTAGGCGCTCTCGGCCACAAGGCCATTGCCTGCATCCGGCAGCCGAGCATGGGCCCAACTTTCGGTATCAAGGGCGGCGCGGCGGGTGGCGGCTACAGCCAGGTCATCCCCATGGAGGATTTCAATCTTCATCTGACCGGTGATATCCACGCCATCACCGCGGCCCATAACCTGGTGGCGGCAGCCATCGACGCGCGCTACTACCACGAAGATCGCATGAACGATGAGCGCTTGGGGAAAGTGGGGCTGCGACGCTTGAATATCGATCCCTATCGCACTACCTGGAACCGGGTGACCGACACCAATGATCGCGCCTTGCGGAAGATCGTCGTTGGCCTGGGGCCGGAGGAAGAAGGGCGGCCGCGCCAAACCGGCTACGACATCACTGTTGCCAGCGAGATCATGGCTATCCTGGCGCTCGTCAACGGCGACGATTACAAGGGCGCTCTGAAAGATCTGCGCCGCCGGGCAGGCCGCACGGTGATCGGCATTAACAAAGACGGCAAGCCAATTTCACTTGATGATCTGGAAGTCGCCGGCGCGGTAACGGTAATCATGAAGGATGCACTCCATCCCAATCTCTTGCAGACGCTGGAAGGCCAGCCCGCCTTCGTCCATGCCGGGCCATTCGCCAACATCGCCCACGGCAACTCGTCCATCCTGGCCGATCGGCTGGCCCTGAAGCTGGGCGATTATGTCGTCACTGAGTCCGGCTTTGGCGCAGACATCGGCATGGAGAAGTTCTTCAACATCAAGTGCCGTTATTCGGGCCTCCTCCCGGATTGCGTGGTGCTGGTCGCCACCATTCGCGCTCTGAAGATGCATGGTGGTGGCCCGCGCGTGGTGGCGGGGCGGCCGTTGGACAAGGCATATACGGATGAGAACCTCCCCCTGCTGGAGGCCGGTATGGCCAACCTGGCGGCTCACATTCGTAATGCCAAGCGCTTCGGCATCCCGGTCGTTGTCGCCGTTAACCGCTTCCCAACGGATACGGACGCTGAAGTCAAGGCAGTGGTAGACGGGGCAATCGCCGCGGGAGCAGAAACGGCCGTCATGAGCAATCATTGGGCCGAAGGTGGCGATGGAGCCATCGAACTGGCTGAGGCCGTTGTCGCCGCCTGCGAGAAGCCGTCGAACTTCGAATTCCTCTATCCGTTGGATCTGCCCATCAAGACGAAGATCGAGACTATCGCCAAGGAGATCTATAGCGCCGGTTCGGTCGTCTATGAGCCGCAGGCCGAGAAGCAGATCAAATCCTATGAGGATAACGGGTTCGGCAACCTGCCTATCTGCATGGCCAAGACTCACCTGAGCATCAGCCATGATCAATCCCTTAAGAACGCGCCGTCGGGCTATACCCTGACGGTTCGCGAGGTGCGAGCCTCGGTCGGCGCCGGCTTCATCTACCCGATTCTGGGCGAAATGCGCACGATGCCCGGCCTGGGAACCCGGCCGGCCTTCATGAACATCGACATCGACGACGAAGGGAAAGTGGTTGGCTTGAGTTAAACGTCCATCGCACAAGCGTGGCAGCTTGAAACAACTCATTTAATCGCCATGGAGACGCAAAGAACTTGTCTTTGCGTCTTTATTTTTGCGCTGTTTTCATTATCTGGGGCGTCACCATGTGTCGCCCGGCCAAGCCGTGCTAGAATCCGGCAATCACTTTGAATGCACCGGCTATTCTCAGGCCGAGCTGTCTGCCTGTCCACTCCTTTATTATGGCTGTGTCTATCGAGGAACATCGGGTGTTGTTTTTGCCCTCCGGGCGGAGAGGAATGGCCGGTGACGGCGAGACGCTCCTGGCCGTCGCTCAACGGCTGGGTGTTGATATCGAGAGTATCTGCGGCGGCCGCCAGACTTGCGCCAAGTGCAAGGTGCGCATCGACGAAGGTGATTTCCCCAAGCACGGTGTTCTTTCTTCCGCGTCCCATTTGAGCGAGATCGGTATTAAAGAATCGGACCTGCTTTCACAAGGGAATGGCTCTGAAACAGGGAAGTTCCGCCTCGCGTGTGCGGCCGCCGTTCATGGGGATGTGCTGGTCTACGTGCCCGAAGAGAGTCGTGCACACAAGCAGACTATCCGCAAGGTAGCAGGCGAGCGCGCGATTGACGTCGAGCCGGCGGTGCGCCAGGTTTATGTCGAAGTCGACGCCGCCCAACTTGGAGAACACCGCGGCGATTGGGGGCGATTACAATCTGCGTTGCATTTGCAGTGCGGTCTGTCGGACATGCAGATCGATCTCACCGCCTTGCGCAAGCTGCAACCTGCCCTGCGCCACGGAAATTGGGCCATCACCGTCACGTTATGGCAGGACCATGAGGTCATCGACGTCCAACCCGGCTATAAAGAGGGTGTTCATGGACTGGCCGTCGATATCGGCAGCACGACCGTGGCCGCGCACCTCTGCGATCTGCGCACGGGTCGTCTTCTGGCCACGGAAGCCACAATGAATCCCCAGATAGCTTACGGTGAAGACTTGATGAGTCGCATTTCCTACGGGATGGCCAACTCCGGTGGCCTGGCGAAGATGCAAAAGTCGATCATCGACACGCTGAATACGTTGGCTACACGCGCTGCACGCCAGTCCGGTCTGACGGCGCGCGACATTCACGAGGCGGTAATCGTCGGCAACACCACGATGATTCATATTCTGTTGGGTATTAATCCCCAGGAACTGGGGAGCGCGCCGTTTGCATTAGCTATTCGCGAGGCAATAGACCTGAAAGCGCGAGAGCTTGATGTGCGGCTCCACCCGGGAGCCTACGTCCATGTCTTGCCGGCAGAGGCGGGGCATGTCGGCGCGGATAATGTAGCCGTATTGCTCGCCGAGGAACCTTATCGTCAAGAAAAAACCACGCTCATCGTTGACGTTGGCACCAACGCGGAGATCGTCCTGGGCAATCGGGAACGCCTCTATAGCGCTTCCAGCCCGACCGGCCCGGCTTTTGAAGGGGCACAGATCACGTTCGGCATGCGAGCCGCGCCGGGGGCGATCGAGCGCGTGCGCATCGATCCAATGACGTGGGAGGCCAGATTCCGCGTAATCGGCGAGGAACGGTGGTCGGATCAATGGCCGACAGCGAATGGAGAGGAACCATCGCAACATCTCGCCGCCGGTATTTGCGGCTCGGGGATCATCGAGGTTGTAGCCGAATTGTTCATGGCCGGGATCATCAGCGGCGACGGCCGCTTTAATGCTTCACGTCCCCACCCGCGACTTGTTCAACAAGGGAAAACGACAGCGTACATCCTCGCCTATGAAGCGGAGACCGCCGGCGGACAACCCATCCTCATCGCCCAGGATGACATACGCAGTGTACAATTGGCGAAAGCGGCCCTGTATTCCGGGATCAAGTTATTGATGAAGCGGTCGTCGATTGAGCGCGTGGAGCGAATTATCCTGGCCGGTGCATTCGGCAGCTACATCGATCCAAAACATGCTATGATCTTGGGACTGATACCGGATTGCAATCTGGAACAGGTTGTCGCCGTAGGGAACGCGGCCGGGGACGGCGCGCGCATCGCCCTGCTGAACCGCTACAAGCGCGTGGAGGCTCAGCAACAAGCTCGCGATGTGACTTACATTGAAACGGCCGCCGATCCTGATTTTCAGGATGAGTTCGTCAGCGCGCTCCACATCCCGCATATCTCCGATGGTTTTCCGTTTCTGGAAAAGGCGCTGGGCAAGGCATTGCCGGGGCGCGATGAAAACAATGAGGAAAACAAGCGCATGCGCCGAGCCGAACGGCTACGCGATCGACAAAGGCAGAAATCGTAAAAAGGCCCGGACAAGACACCAGTCGATGGCACATATCTCCAACCAGAGGTTCACAATGAGCGACGAGATAAATTTGAAAGAGATGCTCGACGAAGATATCTATGAGTTGATGAACGAAGACCTATACGACGGCTATGCCCAGGAGGTCGTCGAAGAAGTCTACGAGATGCTGGCACGCGGGCATGCTCCTTACGATATTCTGAGCAAGGGATTGATCGCGGGCATGGATATTGTCGGCGATGACTTTCGCGATGGGATCCTGTTTGTGCCCGAGGTCCTCATGGCGGCCAAGGCCATGAAGGCGGGAATGGCCATCCTCCGGCCTCTTCTGGCGGAGACCGGCGCGGAGAAGATCGGCACGATGGTGGTGGGGACCGTCAAGGGAGATATCCACGACATCGGTAAAAACCTGACGGCCATGATGATGGAAGGGGCCGGGTTCGAGGTGTACGATCTTGGCGTGAATAATTCCGTCGACAACTTCATGACCGCCATCGAAATGCGCAAGCCTGACATCATCGGCATGAGTGCCCTGCTAACGACCACAATGCCTTATATGCGCGTGGTAATCGACGCGCTGGTGGAAGCGGGCATCAGGCAGGACCTGATCGTCCTGGTCGGCGGCGCACCGCTCAACGACGCTTTTGCGAAGGATATCGGCGCCGATGCCTATTGCCGGGATGCAGCGATCGGAGTAGAGACTGCCAAAAGGCTCATGCAACAACGGCGAGAGAAGAGTCGCTAGGCAACAAAGGAGCAGTATGATCAGCAAATTGGCCCAACTGGTGACGACTTCGGAAACTGTCGTATTGGATGGGGCGATGGGGACAATGCTGTTCGCGGCCGGCCTGGTGGCCGGCGCGTCCCCGGAATCGTGGAACGAATCTCACCCCGACCAGATCAGGGACATTCATCGACAATATATTCAGGCCGGATCGCAGATCATCCTGACAAATTCATTTGGTGGGACCCGCTTTCGGTTGAAGCTCCATAATCTGCAAGACCGCGTCCATGAGTTGAACCGAGCAGCGGCCCGGATAGCTCGTCTCGAAGCCGACAACGCCCCACACCTTGTGCTTGTGGCCGGGTCTATAGGGCCGACAGGCGAGCTTCTCGTGCCGCTGGGCAGCATGGAGTTCAGCAGCGCGCGCGAGGCATTCGCCGAACAGGCGCGTGGTCTGGTAGCGGGTGGCGTTGATCTATTATGGATCGAAACCATGAGCGATTTGGAGGAAGTCCGCGCGGCCGTTGAGGGCATCCGTTCCGTCACCGATCTGCCTATCTGCGCGACGATGAGCTTCGACACAAACGGCCGCACGATGATGGGCATCACACCGGAAAGAGCAGTCCGCACGATGAGCGGATGGGGTCTCGACGCCATCGGGGCCAATTGCGGCAACGGAACCGATGAACTCGAAAATGTCATCTACGCCATGCATCAGGAAGCGCCAGAAGTCACCTTGATCGCCAAAGCCAACGCGGGGCTGCCTCAATGGCGGGATAACGTGTTGCATTATGATGCTACCCCTTCATCGATGGCCGAATATGCGCAACGGGTCAGGGCGCTGGGAGCGTCACTGATTGGTGGATGTTGCGGCAACGGTCCGGAACATATCAGGGCCATTGCCGACACAGCGAATGTTCCTCTACCCATTGCCGAAAGAGAGACATTACTGCAGGAAAAAGCTCAGCAACGGGAGGCAATGACGATAGAACCGGCACGTGAGCGAAGCCGGCGACGTAGCCAACAATAGCTCTCAGGCTGTATGTCCCTTATCGGCATTCAACACTTCGGCCACGTGATGGATCAGGCGCTCCGCCACAGCCGATTTGCTCCGCAGAGGTATCTCCTCGATAACGCCATTTGGGCCAAGCAACAGGACGCGATTGGTGTCCACGGCGAATCCCGCGCCCTCAACAGTGACGTCGTTGATGGCGATGAAATCCAGCCCCTTGCGCAAAAGCTTCTCATGGCCATAGTCGGCCGCATTGTGAGTCTCGGCCGCAAACCCCAAAACAACGCGCGGGAATCGACTGGATTGCCGTTGTTCCTTCACCGCCATGAGGATATCGGTCGTTTTCATCAATGACAGTTCCATACCCTCCTCGGAGTTATCCGACTTCTTGATCTTTCGTTCGGCAACGGTGACAGGCCTGAAATCGGCCACGGCCGCAACCATGAAAAGGGCATCGGCAGCTTCAACGTTAGTCAAAACGGCCTGTGCCATCTCCTCGACGGTCTCCACCCGAACGACATCAGCCCCAAAGGGTATCTCTTCACAGATCGGCCCGGCGATCAAGGTAACCGAGGCCCCGGCATCCAGCGCAGCCTGGGCGACGGCGATGCCTTGCTTGCCGGTGGATCGATTGGTCAAGAAACGGACAGGATCGATTGGCTCCCGTGTGGGGCCGGCCGTGACGACTACGCTGCGTCCCGCCATCGGGCCACCGCGTGACAGAGCCAGCCGGGCATGACCCAACAGCTCCTGCGGCTCGACCATGCGCCCCATGCCCTCCAGGCCTGAGGCCATCCTGCCCGCGGCAGGCCCGGCCAACATCACACCGCGATTCTGCAATACCTGAACGTTGGCCTGCGTCGCGGGGTGGTCCCACATTCCGCCATCCATCGCCGGGGCCAGGATGAGCGGACAGCGGGCCGCCAGCGCCGTGACAGTCAGCAGGTTATCGGCCATACCCGCGGCCAGCTTCGCGATGGTGTTGGCGGTCGCGGGCGCGATCAGCATCAAATCGGCCGTCTCCCCCAACCCGACATGGCGAACATGATCGCTCAAGTCCCACAAATCCGTATATGCCGGTCGACCGGTGACGGAACGAAACGAGAGCGGCGACACAAATCGCACCGCAGACTCAGTCAGGATCACATCAACTTCCGCGCCGGCCTGGGTCAGCTTCGAGGCTAAATCTACCGCTTTATAGCAAGCGATGGAGCCGGTGATGCCGAGCAGGATGCGCTTGCCTTTCAATACGCGTATGGGTTGCATGCCCTTAGTGTAGCAAAAGCCTTCAGGTTCGCCATGATGGGTACGCGCCTAAACTGGTAGTTCGACCGAGGAGGGCTATAATCTCAATTGTGACACCTCAGACGAAAAACAAACGCGTCCTCAAGTTGCTCATCATCAATGCCATCGTGATCGCCCTGGTCGTTGCCTGGAATCGTAGCCAGCAGCAGGGCAGTATTTCGCTGGCCATCGCCAAAGGAAAACAGCTCATTGATATGCCGGCCAGCGTGGCGCGCTATCCGGCCTCCTATTTGCTTGACACCGCAAGTATCAAACAGGTCGCTCTGGCAAACCCGACTTTCCAGGCGGCCTTGGCGGGCAAGGATGCCCGATTCCACTCGGCCATTCCATTGACGGCCGGTGAAGCTCGCTATTGGCAAGACGCCGGCTGCACGGACATGAATTGTGCCTTGGTGTCCTTCTATGATTTCACGGATGAGGGCACTATCGAGGGTATCATCAATCTTGACACAAATGAGGTTGTCGGCCAGTGGGTCAACACGGCCGCACGGCCCGGCGGATCGAGCGAGGTGCTGCCCAAGGTTGTGGAGATCGCCGCGGCCGATCCTCAGGTGCGCGCCATCCTGGGCGAGAATATCGGCGCAATCGATCCGTTGATGATCCCCATGTCGGGCTGGCTGGGCGACAACGATTGCCGCATCGACTGGTGCGTCGATTTGACTTTCGAGGATCCGTCCGGGACCGGCCGCATCTACCACGTCTTTGTCAATCTCGATAAAGAAGTCGTGGCGCGAACATTCTATACACGCGCGCGCGCAGATCGCAGCGCCGCCAAACCCCTGTCCCAGCGCAACGCCTTCACCGACGGTTGCCACGATCAATATGGGTGGAGTGTTTGCTGGGAGATGACAGCCAATGACGGCATCAACTTCCGTGATGCCACCTACAACGGCCGCCTCGTATTCTCCAGCGCCAAGATCGGGCAGATCGAAGCCTGGTATCCCAGTTGGCCGGGCGGCTATCGGGACGAGATCGGCTTCGCCGCGACGGTTCCCCCTTTTGGCGATACGGAAGTCACGGACCTGAGCGACGGCTTCGAGATTCGGCAACTCTTCACCGAGTTCACGCGCTGGCCCAATTGCATTTGCTGCTATCGTTACGAAGAGACGATACGCTTTTATTCGGACGGCCGATTTGACATCGTCTTTGTCTCCCACGGCCCCGGTTGTGATGATGTATCGGTCTATCGGCCGTTCTGGCGTATTGACCTGGACCTGAATGGCCCGGAAAATGATGAGGTCTGGCTCTTCGAAGATGCCCAATGGAAGGAGATGGGCGAAGAGTTCGAGACATTCCCCATAGTGAAGGACTTATCTCCCGAGGGTCACAAGCTGGCCACGTTCGACGGTGATCTGCATTATCGCTGGTCGATGGAACGAACGGACCCCCTGGGTCTTGATGAAGGGTATCTCTTCCTGCTGCAATGGGGCGAGACGGAAGGTGAAGGCCCTATCACAACCGGGCCAGGCGATACCTTCATCCCGCCGCGCCAATGGATAGATGGCGATCCGCTGTCCGGCGAAAATATCGTTATGTGGTATGTGCCCTTGCTCAACTCCAAGAAAGGTGAGCCTTGGTGGTGTGTGCCCGACCCGGACCCAGACTTCTCGCCTTGTAATGCGGTGCTGCACGCGGAGCCAGCGGGAGAGATAAGGCAGCCGACCGCCGAAGAGGTCGCCCAGCTTCAATCGCAGATCGGGGCAACGCCTACGCCCGGCGCGCCGACCGCCGTCCCCCAGCCGGCCGCCACGCCCCGTCCGATTGACGGGACGACGGCCGAAGAGATTATGCTAAACGCGGGATGCGGCGCCTGCCACAAGATCGGTTCCTTCGGCGAGGCGCATAAAGTGGGGCCCGACTTGACCTATATCGGCCTCACTGCCCCGGATCGAGTGCCGGGGATGAGCGGCGAAGAATACATTCGGCAATCAATTCTGGAGCCAAACGCTTATCTGGCCCCTGAATGCCCCAATACGAGCTGTCTGCCAAACATCATGCCCCAGAATTTCCCTCTGCGGCTGACCGAAGAACAACTTGAAACTCTGGTCGAATATCTGATGAGCCGGCAAGGCCCGGACCCCACACCCGCGCCGGTCGGCTCAGGCCTGGCCATCACGCCCGCGCCGAAAGCCATTGGGGCGGGCAAGGTCGTCGCGCCAACTCCGGCGTCGAACTTGCCTTCGACCGCGATCGGCGTGCTCATCATCCTGTTCGTGGCCGCGATCAGCGCCTTTCTGATCTTCAGGGATCGCTCCTAATTACGATCAAAAAAAGAGGGTGTGGCTCCAATCAAGCCACACCCTCTTTCATTCATTGCCCCAGCCGTCTTACCGGTACTTCTCGCGCAATGCACGCTCAACCTGTCGGTCGGCGTCGCGTCGGGCAAGATCCTCGCGCTTGTCGAACTTGCGCTTGCCTCGCGCCAGGGCAACCTCCACCTTGGCTCGTCCCCCTTTCAGATACAGCCGCGTCGGCACAACAGTCAATCCCTTTTGGGTTAAATTCGTGAGGATGCGGTTGATCTCCCGCCGATGGAGCAGCAGCTTGCGCGGCCGTTTCGGCTCGTGATTCTCGCGATTCCCATGAACGTACTGGGCAATATTGGCCTCAAGCAACCATAGCTCATCGTCGCGCGCCTGAACGAAACTCTGCTGCAAGCTCACCTTATTATCCCTGACGGATTTGATCTCGGTGCCGGTCAGGACAAGCCCCGCCTCAAACCGCTCCAGAATCTCATAATCAAAAGTGGCGCGCTTGTTGTTATAGACTATCTTGATCTTCTCTGATTTTTGATCCATACCACAAACTTGCGCCTCTTACTGACCTGTCAGCAGATATTCGATGGCCCGCAGCAATTGGCCGTCTTCCGGCCCGCCCAGATCTTCGGGCGTCTCCACTTCGATATCCGGCGTAATGCCTTCACCGCTGATCGAGTTATTATTGGGCGTGTACCAGCGAGCAATGGTCACGCGCAACTCGGAACCATCCGACAGTGGGTGAATCTGCTGCACAGACCCCTTGCCGAATGTCGTCTCGCCCACCAGCACCGCTCGGCCGCGATCCTGAATGGCCCCTGCCACGATCTCGGAGGCGCTGGCGCTTCCTGAATTGACCAGAACCACCATGGGGATTGCCTCGGCAAGGTCACCATCGATCGTGCGGAAGGTCTGATCCAGGCCACGGATGTTGCGCTCGAATAGCGCGACGCCGTCGGGCAGGAATGCGTCAGCAACCGCGATGGATTGATCGAGATAGCCGCCCGGATTGTCCCGTAAATCAAACACCAATCCGGTAATGCCCTGGGCCATCAGTTCGTTTAGCGCCTCGAGCAATTTCTCTTCTGCGTTGCTGTTGAACTCGGTCAGGCGAATGTAACCGATCGCCTCTCCGCCTGTCATCTCCGAAGGCAGCAGTTCGCTTTCGACGATAGGCACTTCAAACCGTGTACGGACAATCGTGAATTCAACCGGTTCTTTCTCGCCCTCGCGCAAAAACTTCAGATTAACGGATGTCCCCTGTGGCCCCCGAACCATCAGGATGACCTCATCGAAGCTCAAATCGAGCACGGATTCGCCGTCGATCTCGATCAGGATATCACCGGCCTTAACCCCGGCCAAATCGGCCGGTTGCCCGTCAATCGGCCGCACGATCTCGAACAAACCCTCGTCATTCTCGAAAACAAACGCGCCGATACCCTCGACGGCCCCCTGCATATCTTCTCTCATTCGCTCAGCTACATCGGGGGAGACGTAACGCGTGTAATTATCGCCCAGCGTTTCGAGAGAGCCGGAGATAATCGCATCACGCATGGCATCCGTTTCCGGCAAAGCACCGTCATACTGGGCGGCGATCAGGTCCCACACTTCATAGAACGTGGTGAAATCAACGCCGGCCAGAGGTGATCCGGCCGGTGGGGAAAGCTCCTCGGGTTCGGCCGTGGAAACCACAACCTCGGCCGTAGGAGGCACTTCGGTAGCACTAGGCTCCGGAGTCACTGTCGGTACATCAGTGGGCAGTTCAGTCGGAGAGATGGGGCTGGCAACCGGAGTCGGCACAACGGTGGCGATCTCGGTTGTCGGAGCGGGCGGTATCGTGGCAGTTGGGATCACAACTGCCGCCACGCTCGCGGCCGTGGGAGATGGCGGCGCCGATATGCGTCCGGCCAGAAAGCCGGCCGCTCCCATACCCAGGCCAAACAGGATGGCCAAGACGGCAAGCACGATACCCGATGTTCCACACCCGCTTGATTTTGGAGACGGCACTTGATCGTAGGACATAATTATGGATTACCTGGACGAGAAAGTTTACTTGAAGTTTGCCTGCAAATAGGAAACGGCTTCCGCCAAAGCAGGATCGCGACCATTGTCGATATCTTCCTGAGTGATCGCAACCGGCACATCCGGCTCCAGGCCGCTCTGATCAATCTGGGTGCGATTCGGCGTTAGCCAGCGGGCAGAAGTTACATGGACGGATGAACCATCACTTAGGTCAAAAACCAGTTGTACCGAGCCTTTGCCAAACGTTTTGCTGCCGATGAGAGTTGCACGGCCCCGATCCTTTAATGCCCCGGCGACGATCTCCGAGGCGCTGGCGGTTCCACCGTCAATCAGAACAACCAAAGGCTCGGTAGGCGCAATCGTCTCGGATGTCGAGTTGAAAACGCGCTCCCCTTCGTTCTGGCTCTGCAAATACAGAACCGGCCCCTCATCCAAAAAGTGGTCGGCAACCTCAACGGCCGCGTCCCGCAGCCCGCCGCCATTCTGGCGCAAATCCAGGATGAATCGAGTCGCGCCCAGCTGCAGGAGGTCCTGAATGGCTGCCCCTACTTCTTTCCCGCTCTCACCACTGAAACGGGAAAGCTGAATGTAGCCGATCGTCGGATCTTCCTCAATCAGGTGATAGACGACTGAAGGGAGCAAGATGTCGGCGCGGATCACCTCAATATCGATGCTGTCGGCCGCGCCGGGATGGCGGATGGTCAACACCACGGCCGTCCCTTTTTCTCCCTTGATCAAATCAATGATCTCCGGCACAGTCATCTCAGGCGGAATCGCAAAGCCATCAATCGCCAGAAGGACATCGCCGGCAACAATGCCGGCGGCTTCCGCCGGGTTGCCGGGGATCGGCTCCAGCAACACTTCGCCGGTCTCCTCGGAACGCGATATATATGCGCCAATACCCCCAAATGTGCCTTGCAGCCTTTCCCGTTCCACTTCGCGCGCGGCCGGTTCGATGAATACCGTGTACGGATCATTCAGAGTAGCCAGGGAGCCACGAATCGCACCGTATGTCACGGCGCGGGAATCAGGAATACTGCCCAGGAAATTGCCCTGGATCAGGCCCCATGCTTCATTAAACAGTTCCATGTCCTCATTGGCGTGAACCAACGAGGAATTCCCGCGGCCGTTAACCAGCTCGCGGGTCAGGTATCCTGCGCCAAAAGCGCCGGCAGCCAGGATAACCAGCATGAAAACAGTCAGACCATTGCGGAATCGATTCGACATACACACTCAAGCGCCCGGAGGGCGCGTGAAGAGATTTTAACACAGGTGTTCGGTCGGGCAATCCGCGCTATAATCAAGACCATCGCTGTTAGCAAGGATTAATCCCCGCTACGGTGATTTTTATAAACCGACGCGCTTTGATTCCAAGCAAAACGCCGCTTGCCCCGGAAATCAGCGCGACGGATGTGGATTTGTGTGAGGAGTGAGCCCTAAATTGGGATCGGGCTAAATTTGTCATGACAAGATCAGATGTAGCGCGCACGGTTGTGGCGGTACTCATATTTTTGTGTACCGTCCTGCTGTCGTCGACTACCGCCCACAGCCAGGACATCGACCTGAACGGACAGGCCGAGGCTCTGTTCCAATCGCTCTCGGTCGATGAGCGAATCGGGCAGTTGTTCCTGGTGACTTTCGAGGGTGACCGCGCGCCGATTGATAGCGCCATCGCCGATCTGATCCTTAATTACCACATCGGCGGCGTTGCACTCCTCTCCGGAAATAACAATCTCACCGGCTACGGTGATGCGGCCGCCGTCCCCCAGCAAGCTCGCGAATTGACGGCAAATTTACAGCGATTGTCATTGCTGGGCACCAGCGATGAGCAGCCGCTTAGTGACGAACCCCCACCATCTCCTGAACCCGACGCAGTAGAAACGAATCCAATTCCCCTAATTATCGCCGCGCAAAATGACGGGGACGCGCTTCCAATGCTCAATGTCGTCGCCGGGTTTACCGCGCTTCCGAACAATATGGCTCTGGGGGCGACCTGGAATCCAGAAAATGCCCGCCGCGTTGGCGAAGTGCTCGGCCGCGAGTTCGAAGCGGCCGGCATCAATATGCTGCTTGGGCCATCTCTGGACGTGCTGGAGGCCCCATCTCCTCTGAACACCGGAGATCTGGGCACACATTCATTTGGCGGCGATCCCTACTGGGTTGGGCAAATGGGCCGGGCCTATATCGAAGGCGTGCACGCCGGCAGCAACAGCAGGTTGGCGGTGGCGGCGCGCAGTTTCCCCGGAAAGGGGAGCAGCGACCGGCCGGTAGATGAAGAAGTCCCTACTGTCCGACGCTCTCTTGATCAGCTCAAGCAAATCGAATTGGCCCCATTCTTTGCCGTATCGCGCGACCCAGCCGATTCCGCGGCAACGGCCGACGCGTTCATTGCCACCCACATCCGCTACCAGGGCTTGCAAGGCAATATCCGCGCGACGACTGCTCCGATCAGTCTCGACCCCCAGGCGCTGACCTCTTTGCTCGCCCTGCCCGAACTTGCTCCCTGGCGACAAGGAGGTGGCGTGATGGTGTCGGACGCCTTGGGCGTGAGAAGCGTGCAGCTATTCTATGATGACACCGAACGGGAGTTCCCTCATCGACAAGTGGCCAAAGATGCTCTCCTGGCCGGAAACGATCTGCTCTACGTAGCAAGTTTTGCTCGTGGGGTCTCGAATCAGGCGGCCGAGCTGGCCAACGTTAAGGACACAATCCTGTGGTTTCGCGAGCGATATGAAACTGATCCCACCTTCCGACAACGCGTCGATGAAGCGGTATTACGCATTCTGAAATTGAAGCTCCGGCTCTATGGCGGCGATATTTCGTCCGCCAATGTCATTCGAGAATCGTTCGACGAAACGTCGGACACCCCTCCATCGATCATAAGTTCTTCATTCTTCGATATCGCCGCATCATCACTCTCTCTCCTCGCGCCCAGCAAGGATGAGCTGACGAGCCGCGTCGTCAGTCCCCCTTCCAACAACGACACGATCGTCATATTCACCGACATACACAATGCCCAGGTATGCACGACCTGTGAGCCGGTTCCGATTCTGTCCGAAACGGCACTTCAGGAAAGGATTCTCGCTTTATATGGACCTTTAGGCAGTGGTCAGGTCCGACCAGATAATGTCATCAGCTTTTCATTCGCCGATCTCAATGAATTCCTGGCCGCCGGCACAACCCCCATTCCTTTTCCGACCGCGCCGCCCACACCGACGGCCGACGACGGCACGGCGACAGAATCTCCCGATCTGACGCCGGAGCCGACCTCGACCTTGCCGGCAGATTATCGCGTGCAGGAGGCGCTGCGCGACGCTGATTGGCTGGTATTTGCCTTGCTCAATGCGGGAAATCGGGCCGGCACCGATAACTCCAATGCCCTCAGCCGCTTTCTGTCACTGCGGCCCGATCTGGCAAGCACCAATAAGCTGGTTGTCATGGCCTTCGACGCCCCTTACTTCCTCGACAGCACGGAAATCAGCAAGCTAACGGCTTATTATGGAGTCTACAGCAAGACGGGGGCTTTCGTCGACGCGGCCGTGCGCGCGCTTTTCCTGGAATCTCCGCTCAATGGCGCCCCCCCGGTAAGCGTGGCAGGTATCCAATACGACCTTTTCACGCAGACCCAGCCATCGTCCAATCAGATTATCGAGTTGTTTTTGATCATCGGGAACGAAATAGAATCCCCATCCCGCCAGGAGCCAGTGGCTTCGGCGATCGGGGACACGTTGCATCTACAAACAGGCGTCGTAATCGATAAGAACGGGAACTCTGTTCCTGACGGCACACTGGTTCGGTTTATCTTGCGCGATCGAGTGAGGGGGACGGTCACCATCCTGGGGGATCGCCCGACGACCGGCGGGGTGGCCCAATTGGATTATGTTCTGGACGCCAGCATGGGACCGGGGCAATTTCGCATCACGGCCGAATCCGGCGAAGCAACCCTGTCTCAGGAAGTCGATATCATCATCGAAGAAGACGCGCGGCTATCGATCATCATCCCCACCGCCGCGCCGACAGCGACGGTGACGCCTTCGCCAACGCCTACAGCAACGCCAAAGCCTACCCTCACCCCCGAACCACAGCCGCCGACAGCAACGCCGCCCGTATCCGAGGCGGAAAGCGAGTCGGGTCGGCTCATCGGCCTCTTTGAATTACGTTCATTATTAGGTATTTTCACCGGGTTGCTGACGATCACCTTTGTGGCAATTGTGGCGAACCGACGATTGCCCGCAAGCTCCCTCACTCAACGCCTCGGCCGCTTGCTGTGGGGTATCACCGGAGGCCTGCTGGTGTACAACTACTACGCCCTGGAAATGCCCGGCTCCGCGCTCTTCTCAGTCATGGGCAGCCTGGCGGGGCTGATCCTGATCCTTCTCGGCGGCCTGATCGGGATTATGCTCTATCGGCCGGCGCAGCGTGGGTAATCTCGTTTAGTCGGGACGATTGAGCGCCGCGTCTTTCCAGGAGACTGGATCCTCAACCGGCTCGATGTGCGTGATGATGTTGACGGGGCTTAACTCAAGACGAATCTCGCGCTCAATTTCTTCGAGCAGCTCATGACCGCGCTGCACGCTCCAGTCACCCGGCACCTGAATATGGACCGAGACAAAGCGCTGCGCGCCGGATCGTCGAGTGCGTAGTGCATGGTATTTAACCCCTGCCTCGTCGAACCTGGCCAATATCTCTTTAACCCGGCTGACCTCTTCCTCCGGCAGGCCCGCGTCCATCAGGCCATTGGCGGAATTACGAACGAGCTTGTAACCGGTGAATAGAATCTGGATGGCCACGATCAGGGCCACAACCGGGTCCAGCCAATGCCATCCGGTAAGGCTGACGAGCGCCACGCCGACGATCACGCCGATAGACGTCCATACGTCGGTCAGCAGGTGGTGGGCGTCGGCCGTCAACGCATCCGAGCGATGTTCCCGCCCAGCCTTCATCAAAATCCGGGCGACCACAAAATTGGCGGTGGCCGCCACGGCCGAGACAAGGATACCAAGCCCCACCTGAGCCAATGGTTCAGGGTCCAGCAAACGAATCAACGCCTGCCAGGCAATAAAGAGCGCGGCGAGCAGGATCAGAATCCCTTCTGCCCCGGACGACAAATACTCGGCCTTGCTATGACCATAGGCATGCTCCTTGTCGGGGGGGCGCGCCGCAACCAGCAATGCGACCAGCGTGATGATGGCGGCAATGATATTCGCGCCGGATTCCAGGGCATCGGAGAGAAAGCCCATTGAGCCGGTCAGCAAGTAAGCCGTGATTTTTAGAGCGATGACACCTATGGCTGTGGCAACAGATAGCCAGGCATAGCGGGTCAATATCCCACGAGATTCCATATGCTGATTATCGCCTGCCATCCCGTGGCAATCAATCCGGAACGATCAAACAGCCGTTAGGTTACCCTAAGCGAGCAACCCCACCCCACGAAAATAAACAGGGTGTTGCGGAGCGTTGCAATAGTCTCATTAGCGATGGTATCGCTTGTGAATATTGGGAACCAGATACTCGTGGAACGCGCGTTGAAGATCATACGCGGGCGACCACCCCCAATCATTGCGCGCCGCATCATCATTCAATTCAGCCGGCCAACTATCTACGATTCCCTGTCGCAGCAGATCAGGCTCAAAGGTAATTTCCGCGTCGGGGAAGGCGTGCATAACCTGATCGCGAAAATCGGCCGCCGACAGGCTGAAGCTGGTCACATTATACACAGGGTGGTTCACGCTCTCGGGCGGAGCAGCCGCCAACTCGAGGAGCGCCGTGACCGCGTCCGGCATGGCCATAAACGGCAGGATGCTGTCCTCGCGCACGAAACAAGCGTAAGGCTTTCCCTGGGCGGCGGCATGGAGCATCTCGGGGCCATAATCCGTCGTGCCACCGGAGGGGACAGTGAAAGCGCTGATCAGGCCGGGGAAACGCAGGCTGCGAAAGTCGAGCATGACCGGCCGGCTGGCCGAGAGCTGCTGGTAATGCTTGCTATAGTAGATACCCAGGTGCTCGCAATAGAGCTTGTTACAGCCGTACATCGTCGTTGGGTTATTCCATTGCCACTCTTTAACTTTGCTGTCGCGCGCCTTAACGGTGAGGTTGGGCATCCCATAGGCAGCAATCGAGCTGGGAAAGATGAAGGTGACCGGCTTGCCGCGCCGCTGGGATTGCTCGGCCGCCACCTGCAGCAGTGCCAGCGTCCCATCGACATTGACCTGGTGGGCCAACTCCGGCGAGAACTCGCTGCGCGTCGATAGCAATGCGGCCAAGTGGAAGATGATTTCAAAATCATACTCTGTCACCAACCGTGCCAACAGCTTGGTATCGAGGATGTCGCCAGCGATGTAACTGCAGTAGTCCAGCAACTCTTTGGGGACGGGGTGCAGGTCAAGCGTCAGAATCGGCAGGTTGGAAGTTTGGGCAAGATTGGTGACGAGCGCCTGGCCTATCTCACCGGACGCGCCGGTGATCAGAATAGCTTTTTTCCGCATCATGCTACAGCTCCTGTGGAAATGGAATGTTGGGAGACAGAGGAGTACTGACGACCCACATGGGCCATGCTATACTCACTGTCCGGGATTCATCATAATCCATATTGTACCGAAAGCGCGAGAAGGTATCTAAGAATCACGATATTGTCACCAGCGCTGGAGTGAATGCATGCGTCAACGATATATATTCTGGTTCTGGATGCCGCTGTTTGCCAGTTGGCTGCTCATGTCGGCCGAAGGACCTCTCATTTCCGCCGCCATCAACCGCCTGCCGGAAGAGGTGATCATGCTGGCAGCAATGGGGATCGTCACCAGTCTCTCGGTCACGATCGAAAGCCCCATCCTCAACCTGCTGGCAACTTCGACGGCGCTGGTACGCGATCATGAGTCCTACCTCCTCGTGCGTCGATACACCATACAATGGTGCCTGGCTCTGACGCTGGTCGCCGTCCTCGTCGCCTACACCCCGCTTTTTGACCTGATCGTCTATCGATGGCTGGACGTGCCCGACGCGATCGCCGAATGGGTACGGCCAGGCATGAAAATCATGGTCTTGTGGACAGCGGCAATTGGCTGGCGGCGCTTCCTGCAAGGGATCATGATCCGCAACAAACAGACGCGCTTTGTGGCCTATGGGACGGTCGTGCGATTGATCACCTCCGGGGGGACGGTCATCGCGCTGGCGCTGTGGGGGCAATGGCCCGGCGTCATTATCGGATCGGTCGGGCTATTGGCCGGGGTGATCGCCGAAGCATCTTACGCGACAATCACCGCGCGGCCGATCATTCGCGCCCACCTGTCTCCTCAATCTGCTCCCGCGCCGGATGTCGGCGCGCCTCTCACATACCGCTCTCTGTTCGGATTCCATTTACCGCTGGCCGCCACTTCAGTATTGCTGCTCATGGTTCAGCCGTTGGTGACTTCCAGTCTGGCCCGGCTTGACCAGCCCACAGCTTCTCTGGCTGCCTGGCCCGTAGTCTTCCAGATCATGCTCATGGCTCGTGCCGGAGCTATGGCTCTGCCCGAAGTGATCATCGCTCTGCACCACGATGCTTCCACGTTTAACCCGCTTCGTCGGTTCACCTTGTCGGTGACGGCGGCAACGACTCTGATCATTGTCGTCTTCGCCATGACGCCTCTGGCGACCTGGTATGTATTTGGCGTGCAGGATATGACCCAGGAAGTTGGCGATCTGGTTCTGGTGGGCCTCACATGGTTTCTCCTTTACCCGGCTTTGACCGTCATCACGTCCTGGTTGCGAGGTTTACTGATCCAGGGCCGCCACACCCGTTCCGTGAATGTCGGCATGGCCATCAACCTGGTCATTACCGCCGGCATGTTGACGATCGGGGTATGGGCACGCTGGCAAGGTTTGCCGGCGGCCGCTCTCGCCCTGAACCTCGCATCTGTCGGCGAGGTGCTCTATCTGCTTCGACAATTGCAACGTATCTTGCCGACCGGCGTTAGCCTGTTAGGCTCGCCAAAGGCTCAACCCATCAAATCCTGAATTCATCTATGACCATACAAATCATTCAACTCCCTCTAGGCCCTCTTCAGACAAACTGCTACATCGTGGCCTGCACGGTAACCGGGAAAGCGGCCGTGGTCGATCCCGGCTGGGACGGCCGCGCCATACTGAACCAGGTCGAGCAACGAGGCTGGAGCATCAGCCATATCCTGCTCACGCATACCCATTTCGATCATGTGGGCGGATTAAGCGAGTTGAAGGGAAAATCGGCCGCGCCCATCTATGCGCATGCCGACGCGATAATGATGCTGGAGTATGCTCCCGCCGCCGCTGAAATGTGGGGGTTCTCCATCGATCCGCCGCCACCCCCGGACATGTTCATCTCGGACGGAGATATCATCGAGATCGGGGAGTTACGGGCGGCCGTATTGTTCACGCCGGGCCACGCGCCTGGCCACGTTTGCTTCTACCTGGCCGACCGGCAGGTGCTGTTCGATGGAGATGTGCTCTTTCAGGGCAGCATCGGCCGCACCGATTTGCCGGGAGGAGACTACGAGCTGCTTATGCGCAGCATTCACGACAAGGTGATGACGTTGCCGGATGAAACCGCGGTCCTCTCAGGACACGGTCCGGCCACGACTATCGGCGCTGAACGCTACTCGAACCCGTTCTTGTTGGAATGATCGTTTAAGGCTCCGGTGTTGGCGTGACGGTTGGGCTTGGTGTCGGTGTGGGCACGGCTCCCTGCCACAGGAAATAGGACGGCCGGCTGCTATTCCCGCCAAAGGTGTAGATCAGGCCACCATCGCTGCGCCGGCCTGTTTCCTGAATAATACTGACCTTCCATTGCATCCGGCGGACTTCATTGATCGCCGGTCGCCAATCCTGAGGCACACGGAAAAACGGATCGCGGGTAAAGCCCCGACGGGGGAGGCTGTCGCGTTCGTCGGCATCCGACATTTCAATCATATACCACTCATTCGGGTCCAGGCTCTTGATAGCCGTCCATTGAAGCACGACAGGCGCATCAAGCGTATCGATTGCCATCCCGTCGGTCGGATAGAGAAGTGACGGCCCGCCAGGCGGAGGCGTTAGCGATGGAGTAGGTGATGGCCCGGCCGTGGGCGGAATCGTGTCGCCAAAAAGGATCTTGGGGATGCACAACGTATCGCCGGGCTGAATGAGCTGAATCGACTCTTGTGTCTGTCGATTTACGGCGATGATCGCCTCCAATGGCACGCCCTTCAACGCCGATAACCCATACGCCGAATCACCTCCCTGAATCTCGACGATCTCGCAATTTGTGGCATCAGCCAGAACTTGCTGGCCGTTGATTTCCAGCAAGACGGACTCCAGCGGCGGCGTGGCTGTCGGCCAGGGGATCACCAGCGATTGTCCCGACTGGATTGGGGCATTGATGTCGAAGTCGTTGCTTTGGGCGATGCTGTCGGCCGATACGCGATAGAGCAAGGAGAGGCCAAAAAGCGTCTCTCCGGCCGCTACCGTGTGGAAACGAGGATCCCGAGGCGTGCTTGTCGGCGCGGGAGTATTGGTCGGCCCCGGCGTGAGCGACGGGGGTACGGTCTCGCTCGGCAAAGGCGTCCAGGTAGGCGTGTTGGTGATTGTCGGTGGTAGCGGTGTGGTCGTTGGAATGAAGGCCGCCATCACGACCGACCCCTGATTGCGCAAGGCCAGCCATCCGGCAATCAAACCCAACGCCACCATAAAGGCAACGA
>DAOMSB010000020.1:0-37639 GCA_035446145.1 Promineifilum sp. (SeqCode)
GATAATGGCTCAGCCCCATGTGGTGGGTGATGCTCTCCGGGGCCTGATGGGGGGTAATGCGCGACAGGACGTGGTCGGCCGTCAGCAAGATGTCGTCCACAGCCAGGCAGACCTGCCCCGGGCAATGGCCCGGCACGTGGTAGACGCCGATGTTGTCGATTGTGGGCTTGCCTTCCTCCAGCAGGAACTGCACCGGCGTCGAGCGGTAGTAGGTCTTGGCGAAGAGATAGACGCTCATCAACGCCTCGCGCAGTTCGGCCGAGACGCCCGCGCTCTCCAGAAAGGTCTCCAGTCGCCGATAGGAAAAGACGACGCGCTCCTCGTGGTTGGAGAGCACCCGCCGGTCGAGGATATGGACGCCGATGGGGGCGTCGGTAAACTGCCGGACGAAATTCAGGCCGCCGAAGTGGTCGATGTGGCCGTGGGTGATCAGGATGGCGCTGATGTCGGCCATGGACACAGCCAGGCCGAACGTCTCGCTGACGGCCGCGAACCCGGCCTCCAGCTCAGCATTGGCCTGGGGCATGCCCGATCCGCAATCGACCAGAATCAGCCCCTCGCCGCCATCGATGAGATAGATATTGTTGACCAGCGTAGGGAATGACCGGACACGGAACGAGTAGATGATCCGGCCATCTCCGGTCACAAAGCGTAGTGGTGGGTGCATGACAATGAATTCCGGGGATCGTTGCCGGTCAGGTTACTTTTAGACCTGTTGTGTCGTGGCGTTCGTAGAGGCGATCGTTGACCACCGTCACGAGGCGATCCACCGCCTCGTGCAACTCGGCAAATGTATTGTAAAGCGGGACGATCCCGATGCGGATGTTATCGGGGCGGCGGAAGTCGGGCAAGACCTTCACGTCGCGAATGAGCGACAGATTGATGCGCAGGCCTTCATCATGGCCCAGCGAGATGTGAGATCCGCGCCGCGCTACTTCGCGCGGGGAATTGAGCCGGAACCCCAGCGGAGCCAGCCGGGCTTCCCACAGCGCGATGAAATATTCGCTGAGCCGCACGGAGCGCTCGCGAAGCCGATCCATCCCCGCTTCGAGGAGCAGATCGACCCCCGGCTCGATGGCCGCCAGCGACAGGTAGGGCGGTGTGCCGGTCAGGAAGCGTTGGATGCCCGCCGCCGGGACGTAATCGAGCGCGAAATCGAACGGGTCGTGCTGACCGATCCAGCCGCTGATGGGGTTTGCCAACGTGTCCTGCAGATCGTGGCGCACGTAGAGGAAGGCGGGCGCGCCGGGGCCACCGTTGAGATATTTATACGTACAGCCGACGGCCAGATCGGCCGCCGCGCCGTTCAGGTCGACCAGCACGGAACCGGCCGAGTGGCTCAGATCCCACAGCGCCAGCGCGCCGACATTATGAGCCGCGGCGGTGATGGCGGCCATATCATATTGATAACCGCTTTTGAAGACGGTGTGGGAGAGGGTGACGAGCGCCGTGTCCTCGTCCATGGCCGCGGCCAATGCTTCGGCCGGGCCGTTGATGCCGTCGGCCGAAGGGATCACCCGAACCCGATAGTCGTCGCCCGCGAGCCGGGCCATGCCCTGCAGGATGTAGAGGTCGGAGGGGAAGTTGAGGTCGTCGGTCAGGATGGTCCGGCGGCCGGGGCGGGCCATCAGCGCCGCCATTCCCAGCTTGAAGAGCGTTGTCGAGGTGGAGTCGGCGACGATGATTTCGCCTTCGCTTGCGCCCAATATACCGGCGATCTTGTCGCCGATGCGGTTGGCGGTGTCGAACCAGCCCTCGCTCCAGCCGCGCACCAGGCGACCGCCCCATTGCCGGCGAACGAGATCGTCCAGCAGGTCAATCGTGGCGCGGGGCAGGCGACCCAGGGAATTCCCGTCCAGATAAATGAGTTCAGGATCATCGATGACAAACCGCTCCCGGAAGGCGGGCAACGGATCGGCCGCGTCGAGCGCGCGGGCATGTTCGCGGCTGAGAAAGTCTGGAGATGTCATTCGTTTGCTCCTGTAGTCCGTAATATGGCTCGCACCGGGCTGCCGTCGCCGCCCAGAATTTTGAGGGGGATGGCCGCCAATTCGTAAATACCATCAGGCACGTCGGTCAGGTCGAGACCTTCGAGGATCGCGATGTTGTTACGACGCAGGGCGTGATGGCCATCCAGGGTCTGACTGTCCGAGGCGTCGACCGACGGCGCGTCGGTACCGTAGAGGATGATGCCGAGCGCGCCCAGATAGTCGGCCAATTTCGGGCTGGGGTAGGCGAACTCCTGCGGGAATATGCGCGGGTCGGCCGCGCTGGCGCCTGAATGAACCAGCAGGCGCGGCGCGAGGCCCAGATCGTAGCCGGCGAAGTCGGCCGGGACGAGCGGGCCAGTAGCCTTTTTGACGGTGACAACCTGCGCCGATCCCCAGTAGATGGCCGGGTCGACTTGTTCCATCGTCGCGCCGTCGTCGGTGAAGTGATAAGGCGCGTCGACGTGGGTGCCGGTATGGGCGCTCATGCTCAGGCGGGTCAGGTTCACTGTGGAGCCTTCGGCGATGCCGGTGGTCGGCTCCAGCTCGAACGGCGCGTCGCCCGGCCACACGGACATGCCGGCAAACATCGTTCGGGTGATGTCATGGAATCGTATGCTCATCGCAAGCTCGCCTCGGGAGAATCATGTTAGATTAGCCGAGTATAGAGACCGCTTGATGAGGTGTCAATTGGAGCAATAGCGGCGGCAGACCTGACAGGTCGGCGATTAGGGGTTTAGATAGACAGGTGTCGCATCGCCGACCTGTCAGGTCTTGATGAGACGCCAATCGCCAATATGGGACGAACGCGCTATCTGTGGCAAAATAACAAGGAGATGATGAATCGAAACCAACGGATCGCGTCGACAATGACGCTGCTGCTGGCCCTGTTGGGCCTGACTTTGGCGGCGCTGGCCCAGGGAGGAAGCCGCGCTTTCCTGCCGGTCGTGCAGCGTGACGCAGCGTCGAACGGCAATCCAATCGTCAAGATCAACTTCCAGCCCGCCGGCGCGGCGGTACCGCCCGGCTATCTGGCCGATAGTGGCGCGACCTACGCCGATCGCGGCAACGGTTTCCGCTACGGTTGGAACGCCGATAATAGCGCCGCCACGCGCGAGCGCAACTCGGCCAATGCGCCCGACCAGCGCTATGACACCCTCATCCATCTTCAGAAGCCGGAGAATCCCGACGCGGTTTGGGAGATCGCTCTGCTGCCGGGCATCTATGATATCTATGCCGTGGCCGGCGATCCCGAAGCCTGGGACGGCTATATGAACAGCACGGCCGAAGGGCGCACATTGACGGACGGCGCGCCATCGGTTGATAGCCGTTTTCTCCATGGCGTAGCCGGAACCGTCCCCGTGACCGACGGTCGCCTCACGGTTCGCAGCGGTCCCAACGCCGTCAACAACAAACTGGCCTTTCTCGAAATTTACCAGATCGCTGTTTTACCCACGCCGCCGCCGGGCATGGTCGAGTTCCGCGGCTTGTGGGTGACGCGATTCGACTGGACCAGCTCGAAAGCCCCGGCCAGCCCGGCCAAGATCGATGAGATCGTCAACAACGCCGCTGATGCCGGGTTCAACGCCATCCTGTTTCAGGTGCGCGGGGCGGCCGATGCCTACTACGCGCCCGGTCTGGAACCATGGGCGCAGCGGGTGACTGGCGGCGCGTATGGTCAGGCCCCTGCGCCTCTTTGGGATCCACTGGCCTACTTCGTGCAGCGCGCTCATGCCCGTGGGCTGCAACTCCATGCCTATATCAACGTCTATCCGGTGTGGGACAATTGCACCAACCCTCCGGCAATGGTCGCTCCTACGCCATTCTACTTCCAATTGCAGGGTGCCCACGGCACGACCGACGGCAAGCTCAACGGTGTGCAATGGACGACGCAGCATCAGGTGTCGTGTGGCGATTACCTCTATGCCACCCCCGCCTCGCCGGTCGTTCGCGCCCATGTGAAAGCGGTGGCCGCCGATCTGGTGAACCGTTATGACATCGACGGCATCCATCTGGATCGCGTGCGTTACGCCGGGCGCACCACCTCATGCGATCCGGTCAGCGAAGCGATGTACGGGGCGCCATGCTTCACGAATAAAGGCTTGCCATATGACGAATGGCAGCGGCAGCAGGTGAACACGCTGGTGCGCGAGATTTATCAGGACGTTGTCGTGCCCGCCGGGCGAAAGATATGGCTGAGCGCGGCCGTCTGGGCCACCTATCGGGATAAATGGGGCTGGGGCTACAGCCAGGGGTACAGTGACTATTACCAGGATTCCCGCGCCTGGGTGCAGAACGGCTATATCGACGCGCTGGCTCCGATGATCTACTCCTACAAGCCGCCCGCGGAGAACCCGTTTCCGCTGGACAGGTGGCGAATCCTGGCCGCCGACCATCAGGCTAATCGCGGCGGTCGTTTTATCATCCCCGGCATCGGCGGCATTGGGCCGGGGTTACTCACATTTGACGATGTCGTCCAGCGCATCGAGGCGGCCCGTGACCTGGGCACGGCCGGCCACGCGCTCTATTCCTATGGCGCGTTGCAGGCCAACGGCTACTTCGACGACTTCGCCGCCGGCCCCTATGCCGTCCCCGCGGCCGTGCCCGAGATCACGTGGCATGACTGACGCATCCCGTTCAATGACCGACAACCGCCCTCAGCCCGACCCGTCGAATATCCTTCGGCAACGTGCGACGCTTCAGGAGTATGAGTTTAACTCGCAAGCGCCCGTCGTTGGCGGCTTGATCGCACGATTACGCCGGGCCTGGAACGGCGTGGCGACGAAATGGCAGGCGCGGCCGGTGATGGAGCAGCAATCGGCCTTCAATCGGGCGTTGGCCGAACGGTTGGGACGGCCGCCGGGGCAGGCCGAGGTAGACGACCTGTTCGCGCGAAGCGACCGGACGCAAACGACGTTGACGCGAGACGCGGCGCGCCTGTCGATGGCGACCCGGCGGTTGAGCGAGGACAAGATTAACCGGCGGCCGCGAATTGCCTGGTTTAGCCCGCTTCCCCCGTCGCGCAGCGGCATCGCCGACTACAGCGCTGAATTGTTGCCCCATCTGGCCGAATTGGTTGATCTGACTGTATTCACTCCTGATCCGGCGACGATCACCCTTCCGGGTCTCACCGTTCGACCAGTGAGCGACTTTGTGGTGAATCATGATGAGTTTGACCTGCCGCTCTATCAGATGGGCAATAGCGACCAGCATGAGTGGGTTTATGCCATGCTGCTGCGATATCCGGGCGCGGTGGTGCTCCACGACTATTTTCTCCACCATTTCATCCGCCACCGCACCGTGGGGCGTGGCGAATGGACTGCATATAGCCGGGAGTTGACCTACGCGATCGGTGGGGACGGCCGCGAACTGGCCCGTGCCGTGCGCCGTGGCAGCACCGTCTCGCCACTATTCGAAGAGCCGCTCAACCAGCGGCTCATTGACGCATCCCTGGGCTTGATCGTCCACAGCCGCTATGCGGCTGAACGGGCGCGTCACTATCGCCCCGATCTGCCGTTGGCGGTAGTTCCGGCGTTGGTCGAACCACGTTCGAGTCACTCGATGCGTGATCGACTGGAATTGCCGGATCATGCGATCCTCTTCGGCAGCTTCGGTCAGATCACGACCGAGAAGCGGATCGATGTCGCGCTGCGCGCATTTCGCGACGTGCTTGAGCGCTATCTCGACGCGCACTATCTGCTGGTTGGCGATCCGCGGCCGGACGTTGATCTGGATAGTCTTGTGGTGCGGCTGGGCGTGGGACATGCGGTGAATCGCATCGGCTACGTCAGGAACCTGGATGAGTTTACGGACTGGATTCGCACCGCCGATGTCGTCGTGAATCTGCGGCAGCCAACCGTTGGCGAGACATCAGCCGTCGCCTTGCGGGCCATGGCGGCGGCACGGCCGCTGATCGTCTATGACCATGGCTGGTACAGCGAGATACCGGACGCGGCCGCCATCAAGGTTCCGCCGGACAATGACGAAGCGCTCCGGCAGGCGATGGAAGCACTGGCTACGTCGCCTGAAAGACGACTGATGATGGGGCAGGCGGGTCACGACTATGTGGTGGAGCATTGCGCGCCGTCAAGCGTGGCCGCGGCCTACGCCGAATTCATCCGGGATGTGTTGGGGTGGCCGAATGGTTAGCTGGTTGGGGGTGTTGCTCTTGCTCATCCTGGCGGCGCTAACCGGCGTCCTGCTTGCGGCCCGGTTCATCCCGCGCGGGTCGCGCTGGAACCTGCCAACGGCATTTGCTGCGCTGACGCTGGGAGTTATCTCTGTCGGCTGGGTGGCGCTGATTCTGGCAGAGTTGGGGGTCTTCAGCCTGCCGGCCTTGCTCGTAGCGTTGGCTGTGCCGGTCGGGCTTCTCGGTTTTTGGCGATGGCGCGGGGCCGGGAAGGGGGATGCGGCGGGCGAATACGCATCGCCCGAAGATAGATTGGCCCGTTGGGAATGGGCGATGCTGGCCGTATGGCTGGCGGCGGCGTTGTGGCTCTATTTTCGGCCGCATGAATACGTCTTTGGCGCCGCGGACGCCGGAGTTTACATAAGCCTGGGAGCTGAAATTGCCCAAGAAGGCGGCTTTCGCGTGACTGATGAGCTGCTGGCCGGGATGACGCCGGGGATGCGCGCGGCCGTGCTGCGGCCGCTGCCCAACACACCCTTCGCCGATTCGTACTATCTGCCCGGTTTCTATGTGACCAACGAGGCCGCCGGGCAGTTGACGCCGCAGTTCTATCCCTTGCATCCGGTGTTGCAGGCGATTGTCTACGGCTTTGCCGGCGGGGGGGCGTCAGGAGTGCGCGCGGAACTATTGCTCACCGGGCTGTGGATCATGCTGGGGTCGCTGGCCGTCTATCTGACTGCACGGGATATCGGTGGGCCGGTGACCGGCGCGCTGGCGTTGGCCGGGTTGTCGCTTTCGGGGTTGCAAGTCTGGTTCGGCCGTTATCCCACCAGCGAGGCGTTGACCCAGTTCCTGTTGTGGGCCGGTATCTGGAGCGCCGGGCGCTGGTTGGAAGAGCGCCGGCCAGCCGCGTTGTGGGCTTTCGTATCGGGCTGCGCGTTCGGCGCCGTCTTTCTGGTGCGCATCGATAGCCTGGTGCTTCTGCCTGTGTTTGGCATCGTGCTGCTCTGGCGTTGGCTGCGCGGCTGGCAGCGGCTCGATAGCTGGTTCGCCGCCCCCTTTGGCGTGTTGGTGATCCATTCCCTGCTCCACGGCCATTTCCTCAGCGCGCCTTATTTCTACGAGACGGTCGGCTATGGCTTCATCCTGCTGGGCCGCCTGTGGCCGTTCTTGCTGGGCGGACTGTTGGCGTTGGCGCTGCTGCTTCTGTGGTTGCCGCGCCGCGTTGGGCGCTATCGCGCGCCGGATCACGTCCAGCGCATCGTCCGCTACGTGCTGTTGACCCTGTTGTTCGCCTATGCGCTCTACGGGTGGTTCCTTCGTCCTGAACTTAACATAACTACATTGCGACCCGACACCTTCAGCGCGGGCGAGATTCCAGTCACCAATCATGAGAACTGGATTCGGCTGGGCTGGTATCTGTCACCGTTGGGCATCTGGCTGGGCGTGCTGGGAGCAGGGCTGATGCTGTGGCGCGTGAATCGGCAAAGCGTGATGGTTCTCGCGCTGGGCATGATGTTTGCGGGCGTGTACCTGTGGAACATCAGCGCCAACCCCCATCACGTCTACGTCATGCGCCGCTATGTCCCGGCCGTCATGCCGTTCTTCATCCTCGGCGCAGCCTATTTATTGGGTCATTTGGGTTTTCGCCGGGCGGATTGGGACAGGGCAGCGCCGGGCTTCCTGAGACGCTTACCACACCCGGCGGGGCCTTTGCTCGTCGCGGCCGTCACTGTGGGCTGGCTGGCGGGGTTGGGCTGGTCGGCGCGCGGGTTTGTATCGCAGGTGGATCATGCCGGTCTGACGACCCAGATCGACGCGCTGGCCGCCGGTTTGCCGCCCGATGCCGTCCTGCTGTTCAATGACCAGTCGCCGGTGGGCGAGGGGGATATCTGGGGCACGCCGCTGCGGTTCATCTATGATTTCGGGGTCTTTGCCCTGCGGCAGTCACCCGACACGATCTCTCCTGTGCTGGTTGAGACCATCAAAACGTGGCAAAATAACGACCGAACGGTGATCTGGGTCGGCCCGGCCAACTGGCTGGATGAGCAAGGTCTGGATTACCGCGCGGAGCAGGTGACGCTATCGCGCCGCCGGCTGGAGAGCAGTTATCAGCATAAACCTTACCGCGTCGATACCGAAGTCTCGGTGCTGACGCTGAACTATCTGGAACCGGTCACGAATGAATCAAAATAGCTCCGGCCAACGGACAGAAGAGCCGGTCAATATTGAGCACGTCATGATGGAGGTGCGCCGCGAAATCCTGGAGCGCAAGCTGCCCGGGCAGGTGCGCTTGCCGGAAGCGGCCGCCGGCAGCCAACGGCCGGAATACTACGAAGAGCTGTTTCGCGCCGCCCTGGCTCAGAGCCGAAACGAAGTCGATTTGCTCGTCACGCCCACACGGGTGCCGCTGGTCGGCCCGGTCGTGGATTTCGTGCGGCGCAAATTCCATGAGCTGGTGGTGTTCTACATCAATCGCTCGGCGATGAATCAGGCCAAGGTCAACCATCATATTCTGGCCGCGCTCAGTATTTTGGGGCAGGCCGATCCCGCCGAGACGCCTGCGTTGGGAGAGATGGCGAGCGTCAACCAGGATGCGCCCGTGACGCTGGATGATGTTCGCGCCGGCTACCGCCTGTTCTTTGGCGACGGTCCCGAAGCGGCCGATCTGGATTACTGGACGAACCTGTTGGCGACCGAGCGCGTTACCCGAGACCGTTTGATCGAATCGTTTCTAAACACTCGTCCGGCCGGCCGGGAAACGAAATGAGCGCAATGGAATCACAACACGCGGCCGATTCGCCGTGGATCGTTATCCATGATGAGCAGGTCAGCTCGGAAGAACTTGTTCGCCAGGTCGAGGAACGGGTTGCCCGCCGTCGCGCTGAATTGGGCGCCGTGGAAGTAGTGTTTCCCGCCTTCGGCTACGTCTCTTCCTATCCCGACGTGCCGCTGGAGAAGCGAGTCAGCCCGCACCTGTTCTACTATCTGGAGCAGGCGAACAGGATGCCGCCGGCTTCGGTTGAGCCGCTTCTCGCCCCTTCGCCGGCCACGCGCGCGCCGGTGGTCGGCGGCCTGTGGCAGAAGATTCGTGGCGAAATGCACAATCTGGTCTTGTTTTATGTCAATAAGTCGGTACGGGAGCAGAGCCGAACCAATGCCAATCTGGTCAGCACGCTCAATGAACTGACGCGCGTCATTCAGGACCAGCAAGCCGAGATTGACGCCCTGCGGGCCGAAATCTGGCGCCGCGAGAACTGATCGGCCCTGTCGCATTGGCAATCATGAATCGCGGCCCTCTCCATCAATTTCTCACCGGCGCAACCGCCGGCGATGCCATCACCGGACAAGCCTTGCTCATCCAGCGCTGGCTGCGCGAGGCGGGCTACGAGTCGGAAATCTACGCCTGGCATCTTCACGACAGCATGGCGACGGCGGCGCGGCCGATGAGCACCTACCGTCGGGCGCGTGGCGAGACGCGAGGTATTTATCATCACAGCATCGGCTCCGACGTGCCCGAATTTCTCGCCGGGCGCGATCTGCGGCTCATCCTGATCTATCACAATATCACCCCGCCGGGGTTCTTTGAGAACAGCGATCCCCTGCGTGCTTATCTCGCGCGACAGGGCATTGCCCAGTTGAAGATGCTGCAACCCCTGACCGAACTGGCGCTGGCCGATTCCCATTACAACGAGCGGGACCTGCTGCTGAACGGGTTTATTCGCACGGCGGTATTGCCTATTTGTTTGCAGGCTGAACAGTACGAAGCGGCGGTGAATGGCACGTTGCCGGAGACACCGGCCGGCGCAGAGCCGCGATTGCTGTTCGTCGGCCGTCTCGCGCCGAACAAGCGCCAGGAAGACCTGGTGAAGCTGCTCTTTTTCCTGCGGCGTATTCATCCCCAGGCCCACCTGACCCTCGTCGGCGATCGCTGGGAGATGGGTTATGATCGCTGGGTGGAACAATTGGCGGCCGACCTGAACGTGGCAGAAGGGCTGGAGTTGACGGGCAAGGTGTCTCATGAGGCGCTGCTTGCGCATTACCGCTCGGCCGATCTCTACATGTCGATGAGCGACCACGAGGGCTTTGGCGTGCCTCTGATTGAGAGCATGCTGCTGGGCCTGCCGGTCATGGCCTATGGTTCCACGGCCGTCCCGGAGACGATGGGCGACGCGGGCGTCGTCTTCTACCGCAAGGAGTTCGAGCCGCTGGCTGAACTGATCGCCATGCTCTATGAGGATGCAACCTTGCGACGGCGGATCATCGGGAAGCAGCGGGCACGCGTTGAGCATTTTCTGGAGCCGCAGGTGCGCCGGCAATTCTTTAGCTATCTGGAGCAAATCGAGGCATGAGCGGCAAGAAGCGGGTGGCCATGGTCGTGCAGCGCTACGGCGAGGAAGTCAACGGCGGGGCGGAGATGTTGGCTCGCTGGGTGGCCGAGCATCTGACGGCGCTGGCCGAGATGCACGTGATCACGACCTGCGCCGTCGATCATCACACGTGGGCCGATGTCTACTCGCCGGGCGAGAGCGAGTTGAACGGTGTGGTGATTCATCGTTTTCGGGTCGACGGCCTGCGCACGGATCTCCATCACAACGAGTTGTTCGGCGGCCACCGCTCCATCTTCACCCAGGTCCACTGGATGAAGGAGCAAGGGCCGTACTCCTCGGACCTGCTCAATTACGTTTACGATTCCTACGACGAGTACGATCTCTATATCTTCGTCACCTATCTCTACCCGCCGGTGTTCTTCGGGCTGCCGCTTGTGTCCGACAAGGCAGTCCTCATTCCCAACGCCCACGACGAACCCTATCTGCACTTGCCGATCATCCGGTCTTTATTTCACCTGCCGCAGATGATCATCTACAACACGGTGCCGGAGAAGCTGCTGGTGAATCGGGTGATGCACAATCATTATGTACCGCAAATCGTTGCCGGGGTGGGGGTTGATGTCCCCGCGGATGTCTCGGCCGCCCGTTTTCGGGGGAAGTATGGCATCGACGGCCGGTTCATCCTCTACGTCGGTCGCGTCGAGGAGTCGAAGAATGTCCCCGAGTTGTTCGATCACTTCATCCGTTTTCGCGAGGAGACGGGCGCCGATCTGAAGCTGCTGCTGATTGGCAAGGTCAAGGTCTACGTGCCCGACCGGCCGGATATCGTGCCGCTGGGGTTCGTGTCCGAGGAAGACAAGTTCGACGCCATCAGTGCCGCCGACGTGCTGGTGATGCCCTCGCTCTTCGAGAGCCTGTCGATTGTGGCGATGGAGGCGTGGCTGATGGGGACGCCGACGCTGCTCAACGGCCGCTGCGAGGTGCTGGAATATCAGTCCCGGCAGAGCAATGGCGGCCTCTACTACTATTCGTACGAGGAGTTCGCCTCGGCGCTGACGATGCTGCTGGCCCACGACGACTTGCGCGCGCAACTCGGCCGTCAGGGGCGCGCCTTCGTCACCGCCAACTACAGTTGGGACGTCATTCTGGCGAAATACAGGGCCGTGCTGGAAACGCTGACGGACATGCCGCACCGAGGCGATGATGCCTGAGCGGGTGTTGCATCAGTTTACTGAGGGAGCCTACGTCGGCGACGCCGTCAGCGATCAGGCGTTTCTCATCCAGCGCTGGTTGCGGGAGCTGGGCTTTGTGTCGGAGCTATACGCCGAGCGCATCCAGCCGGAACTGGCGGGGCGCGTGCTGCCCGCCGGCGAGTATCGTCCGCGGTCGGTCGAGACATGCCTCATCCACCATCACGCCGTCGGCTCTATCATCGCCGGGCGGCTCATGAAGATCGGCCTGCCGCAAATCCTGATCTACCACAATATCACCCCGCCTGAATTTTTTGAGCAGACGAATCCGGCATTGGCTGACAGCCTGAAAAGAGGGCGGCAGCAACTGGCGCAGATGCGGCCGCTGGTCCTGTTAGGTCTGGGCGCCTCAATTTACAGCGAGGGCGAGCTAATCTCGCTGGGATATACGCCGACCGGTGTGTTGCCGATTGTCCTCGATGAGTCGTCATATTCGATTTCGTCGAATGATGAATTAGTCAGGAGATGCGATAACGGCCGACCGCTCCTGCTTTTTGTCGGTCGTTTTATGCCCAACAAGCGTCAGGAAGATCTCATCAAGCTGCTCTACTATCTGCGTCGCGCCCGGCCCGGCGCTCGCCTGGTGCTGGTCGGCAACACCGACAACCGGGAATATGTGGACTGGCAGCGCGCGCTGGCCCGCGATCTGGGCGTCGATGCGGCCGTGGCGTTTGCCGGCCACGTTTCCCATCAGGACATGATCACTTACTATCGCGCGGCCGATCTCTACGTTTCCATGAGCGAACACGAGGGGTTCGGCAAGCCGCTGATCGAGAGCATGTATTGTGGCTTGCCTGTCCTGGCGTATGCGTCCAGCGCCGTCCCCGACACGTTGGGCGGCGCGGGTGTCCTGTTCCATCGCAAGGACTACGAGGCGCTGGCGGAACTCGTCGACCTGTTTTTGGAGGACGAAGGGTTACGTCGTCGCGTCATTGATCGCCAGTTCTCGCGCGTTCAGGCCTTTCTGGAGCCGCGAGTGCGTGAACAATTCATTGGGTATTTGCAACAACTAAACCTGCTGCCGGGGGTCTCTCCCTGATGAATGACCAGCCTCTTCATGTGGCGTTGGTCTCACCCGCCTATCCGCCATTGCCGGGCGGTGGCGAGCGATATGTCGGGGCGCTGGCGCGTGCTTTGGTTGCCGCAGGCACGAAGGTGACTGTCGTCACCAGCTCTGCCACGGCCGAAGCTGATTTCTGGAATGGGGTTGAATCACGCTCGGACGGCGATGAGGATGGCGTGCGAGTCATTCGCTTACCGATATTGCCTGCGGCTGGTGGACGTGATGCGCTGATGCGCCGCCGTCGCCTCATGGTTCTCCTGTCGGCCATGCCCGGTGATCAGTCATCGATGTTGGCCGGCATGGCCCGCCGTTTCCCGGCCATCGACGGGCTGGACGAGACGCTGGATGGCCTGCGCGGGGTTGATGTCGTTCACGGCTTCAACATCTCATGGGAGCATGGCCTTGTAGCCGCTCATGAGTATAGCCGGCGCGCGGCCGTGCCGCTGGTGGCCACGCCTTTTGCCCATCTGGGCGAGTCGAGCCTGGGGCGCGTAGCTCGTAACTCGACGATGAACCACCAGTTACGCCTGTTGCGCGACGCGGCCCGTGTGTTGGTGCTCACGCGCCTGGAAGCGGATGGGTTGGCCCGCTATCACGTCCGCCCCGAACGGCTGGACGTCATCGGCAGCGGCGTGGACCCGATTCCCGATGACTACACCGAGTCGCCTTACTTTTCGCTGGAACATCATGAGGCCCGTGGCGACTTCGGAGTCTATATCGGCCGTCAGTCGTTCGACAAGGGCGCGCTCCATGCCGCCGACGCCGTTCGCCTTCTCCGGCAGCGGGGACGCGATATTGCCCTGTTGCTGATCGGTTCGGCCGCGCCTGAGTTTGAGAAGTATCGGCGGCGACTCTCGCCCGAAGACCGGGCCGCTATCCGGCCGTTGGGTATCCTTTCCGACCGGGACAAGCACGCGGTGCTGAGCCGCGCCCAATTCCTGATGTTGCCCTCGCGAGCCGATTCGTTCGGCATCGTCCTGCTCGAAGCCTGGTCCCATGGCGTGCCGGTTGTCGCCGCGCGGGCGGGTGGAATCCCCGGCGTTGTCGATGACGGCGCCAATGGTCTGCTGGTGCCGTTTGCCGACGTGGATGGCCTGGCCAACGCTGTTGAGCGGCTGATCACCGACGGGGCTTTTGCCGAGCGCGTCGGCGAAGCCGGACGCGAGAAAATCCGTACCCATTACAGTTGGGACGTCGTCGCCGCGCGAGCGCTCGAACAGTATCGGCGCATTACCGGGACGGGTTGAGGCGTTCATGCGCATTCTCCACGTCGTCCACCAGTATGTGCCCGATCACGTAGCCGGGACAGAGCTGTATACGCAGTCCGTGGCCCGCCGCCAGGCAAAAGCCGGGCATGAGGTAGCCGTCTTCACGCCCCTGAATCGGGATAGTCATTTCTCCGCTCAGCCGGCCGTGGAGGAAGGGGTGCGAGTGTATCGCGTGCCGGCCGGCCGGCGCAGCCCCACGGCCGTCTTTCGCAGCACATTCGGCCATGCCGGATTACAGGCTGCATTCGATGCCGTCATGGCGCGCGAGCAGCCCGATGTCGTTCATTTGCAGCATTTGATGGGCATACCGGCTGCTATCGTTGACGCCATCCGACAATCCGGCGCGCCCTACGTTATATCGCTCCATGACTACTGGTATGGCTGTGCCAACGGTCAACTGCTGACCAACGACACGAAGAGGTTGTGTGACGGGCCGGATAGCCGGTTTCATAATTGCGGCCGGTGCGCCGTGGCCCGCGCCGGACTTGTGCCCGTCGCCGGGTTGCTCGGGCCGGTCGCGGCACCCGTTTTGCGGCGCCGTGATGCGCTGCTGCGGCCGATCTTCGTCGGGGCGGGCCGCGTGCTGGCGCCGAATGAGTTCGTCCGCAACATCCACGCGACAATGGGTTTCTCGACCGATCATGTCGTCATCAACCCGCTTGGCCTTGATACGCCGCCGGAATTGATCCAACACCTGGCCGCCCAACGAGAGACGAGGCCGACGGGCAATATAAGATTGGGCTATCTGGGCAGCCTCAGCCCGCAAAAAGGGCTGCACGTGCTGATCGAAGCGCTGAACGGCTTGCCGGATTCCATCAGCCTGGATATCTATGGCGATCCGGCTGTCTTCCCCGACTATGTGGCCGAGGCAAGAGCGATGAATCGGCACCCTGGTGTTCAGTTCAACGGCCTGCTCGCGCGGGATCGACTTTGGGAGACTTTGGGCGATCTCGACGCGCTGGTGATGCCGACGCTCTGGTATGAGGCTTCCCCGGCGACTATCCGCGAAGCCTTCGCCGCCGGGCTGCCGGTCATCGCTTCCAATCTGGGCGCGCCAGGCAGCATGGTTCGCGACGGCGTTGACGGGCTATTGTTCCCACCCGGCGACGCGGCCGCCCTGCGAGAGATCCTGCGCGGGCTGATCGATCGTCCCGAACGGCTGGCCGACCTAAGGGCACAGATCTCGCCCGTTCGCACAGAGGCGGATCACGTCGCCCAAATCGAGGACATCTATCGCGTCACCTTAACGCTGGGCAACCATGGGTCGGCAATCGGCCCGAATACGCTATAATCCCATGTCGTTGCTTTCGGGCAGCGGCCGCCGCGACTTGTCGGCGGTGGGAGTGCGTGCAACGGATGAGTGATCAGAGCCGGCCACGAGCCGACGGCGAAATGCCCACCTATACCTATAATGCCGACCGCGGTCGGTTCGACTGGCGCGACAAGCTGCGTGAATTGTGGCATTACCGCAATCTGCTGCGCAATCTCGTCGCCCGCGATCTCAAGGCGCGCTACAAGAATTCGGTTCTCGGCATCCTGTGGAGCATCCTGAACCCGATGTTTCTGATGCTGGTGTTCACGATCCTGTTCTCCGTCCTCGCCAATAATCAGATACGGGATTACCCGATCTTCGTCCTGACCGGCCTTATTCCCTGGAACTTTTTCAGCGGATCGCTCATCAGCGGGACCGTCTCAATTTCGAGCAACTCGGGACTTGTCAAAAAGGTCTACTTTCCGCGCGAACTGTTGCCGATGTCGGCCTTGCTGTCCAACCTGGTCAATTTCCTGTTTGCCTTTTTGGTATTGATCGCCTTCCTGTACATTTTCGGCATTGGCTTGACCGTCCATGCCTTGTGGGTGCCGCTCATACTGATCACCCAATTGATCTTCACATTGGGGCTTGCGCTGCTGTTGGGCAGCCTGACGGTCTTCTATCGCGACGTGCTGATGATTCTGGAAGTGGTCATGTTGGCCTGGTTCTTTCTGACGCCCGTCTTTTATTCACTGGAGATGTTCGGCAACACGGCAACTGTGCTGGGATATACGTTTTATCCGGCCCAACTGCTGCGCTGGATCAATCCGATGGCCTCGATCATTGACGGCTATCGCACCGTGCTGTGGGGTACGTATGACAGCGGCGGCCCGGTGTCAATGTATTCCCCTTATTTGCTGCGCACGTTCGTGACGTCGATCATCGTCTTTATTCTGGGGTATGCGGTATTCAATCGGTTGAATCCGCTCTTTGGCGAAAAACTATAACCGTCGCCTCTGCCCCATTCACAAATGCGTATGAAATCCATTCGTTCAATGTTCCTGGCCATTGTCCTGTTGGCGGGCCTGTTGCTGACTGCCTGCAATGCAGGACAGCCCACGGCTGTTGTCACTCCCTTCCCGACCGGCACGGCCAAAGGTAAATCCACCGCGATGCCCGAACCCGCGACCCCGACTCTCGAGGCGACCGAGGCACCCACCGATGTGCCCGCCACCGAGGAGCCGATCGCGGACGTAACGGAAGCGCCCGAGGGAACGGACACACCGCGGCCATCACCGACCGTTCGCCCTTCGCCCACGCGCCGGCCCACGGCCACACCGACCAGCCTGCCGCAGGCAAACCCAACGGCGGCGCTCAACATCACCGGCTCGATGCGTGAGGGCGAGCCGACGCCGGCCACAGCCATCCCGTCCCCGGTTCCGATCTTTGAGCTGCCCGACGGCACGACCAACATCCTGCTCCTGGGCAAGGATCAGAACGCCGACGGCAGCGACGGCCGTACCGATACGATGATCATCGTGTCCATCAATCGCGAAACGCGGACGGCGTCGATGATCTCCCTGCCGCGTGACCTGTACGTCTACATGCCCAACCGCGTCATGAGCCGGCTTAATACGGCCGTCACCCTCGGCGGGGTTGAGTTGTTGGAGCAGACGATCCTCTATAACTTCGGCATCCCGATCCACTATTACGCCCAGGTCGACTTTGAGGGCTTCAAGCGCATTGTCGATCTCCTGGGCGGCGTGCAAATGGCGGTGAGCTGTCCGCTGGAGGACTGGCGACTGATCTCGCCGGAGCTTGATCCGGCACTGGAAGAAAACTGGGAGCGATTCAAGCTGGAAGCGGGCATGTACCAGATGGATGGTGACCTCGCGTTGTGGTATGCCCGCTCGCGTCTGACGACCACCGACTTCGATCGCGGCCGCCGCCAGCAACAGCTGTTGCAAGGTATGCTCAATCAGAGCGTAGACCTGGGGCTGGTGGCCAAAGCGCCTGAGCTGTGGTCTACCTTCAATAGCGTGGTTGAGACGAATATGGATATCGGCCGCATTCTGCAATTGGCGGCGATGGCTCCTGACGTGCGCGCCAACGGCATTCAGCACCTGTATCTGGCGGGGAAAATGCAGGCCTGGTCCGTGCCCGAAAGCGGAGCGGCGGTCCAACTGCCTATCTGGGAAGGCGAGGACATGATGAAGGACACCTTCCGTCGCCTGCTCCTGCCCCCGGCGCTCAATCGGGCCGACCGTGCGCCGATCACGGTCGAGATCATTAACGCCAGCCAATACCCGGCCCAGGGATTGCTGGCGGCCGATAATCTGGCCTGGTATGGCTTCGTGCCGGTTCTGGGCGAGACCCGTGAGCCGCAGGATAACACGGAGATGTTCTATTTCGGGGAGAATTTTAAAGGCTCCTATGACTGGCTGTTCAGTTGGGTGATGGGCAAACGAATGGCCGACATCCAGCTCGTGGATGAGCCGTCGGAGTTCAATTACCGTGTGATTATCGGCAATGATTACAATCCCTGCCGTCCGGCGTTCGACGCGCCCCAATCGTCATTGCCGCCGGAGTCGTAAATTGCTTGTTTAGTGAGCAACGGGCATAATTCCTCGCCATGAAACCCGCGTGGCGAAACAAGATTGAGGACGATGGCCTGCCGATGGAGCAGCCATCGTCCTTTTTTGGCGGGCAGGCGATTATCGGGAGGACACGTTGAACGACAAGCGCGAGATTACCGGTTGGATGATGTATGACTGGGCCAATTCGGCTTTCAGTACGACCGTGGTTACGGCTCTCCTCGGCCCGTACATCAAGGATCTGGTCGAGGCGGCGACCGAGCCGTTCAGGGTTTTCGGGACGGCCATTCAGCCGGGGGCGATCTATCCGGCGGCTGCCTCCCTTTCCGTCATCCTCCAGGTCTTTTTCCTGCCGCTTCTGGGCACAATCGCCGACTACACCCATTTGAAAAAGCGGATGCTCCTTGCGTTCGCCTATACCGGCGCGTTTGCCACGATCCTGCTCTTCTTCGTCAGGGCCGATATGCCCGCCATTGGCACCAGAGGCGCGGTCGTTGTCGGCAGCCTGCTCTTCATCATCGCCAACCTGGCCTTCGGCGCGGCAATCGTTTTCTACAACAGTTTCCTGCCGCAAATCGCCTCGCCCGACAAACGCGATGAAGTGAGTTCCAAGGGCTGGGCAGTTGGTTATCTGGGTGGTGGCCTGTTGCTGTTGCTCAATCTCCTCCTGCTCATGGTCATGGAGGATACCGCGTTGGCCATGCGTATCAGCCTAGCCAGCGCGGGCGTGTGGTGGCTGGTGTTCACGTTTCTGTTTCCGCAGAAACGTCTCATCCAGCGCGCCCCAAGTCGTTCCCGGGCCGACGTCAACTTGTTTACGCACGGCATTAAGCAGCTATCGAACACGTTCAGCGAGCTGTGGCACAGATACCCGATGACGCTGCGTTATTTGATCGCTTATCTCGTCTACAACGATGGCATCCAGACCATCATCCTCGTGGCGGCGACCTTCGCGGTCGATGAGTTGGGTGTCCCGATCCAGACGATCCTCATTCTTGTGCTGATGATCCAGTTCGTGGCGTTCGGCGGGGCGCTCCTGTTCGGCCGAATCGCCCGACGTATCGGTGCCAAGAAGGCGATCATGATCAGCCTCGTCATCTGGTCGGGTATCGTCATCTACGCCTATTTGTTCCTGAACAATCAGACTCAGCTCTTTGCTATGGGCGCGGTGCTGGCCCTCGTGCTTGGCGGCTCGCAGGCGCTCAGCCGCTCCCTCTTCTCGCAGATGATCCCGCCTGAGCAAGAGGCTGAGTACTTTGGCTTCTATGAGATCAGCGAGCGGGGAACGGCGTGGTTGGGCACTGCGGCGTTTGCGCTGGCCGTGCAATTGACCGGCTCGCAGCGTATCGCCATCGTCAGCCTGATCATCTTCTTTGTCGTGGGCCTTCTGCTATTGAGCCGCGTCGATGTGCGTCGGGCTATTACCGAAGCCGGCAATGATCCGGGTGGCGTGGTTTTGTAATGATCGATCTTCAGCCTGCCATTGATTACGTCCAGCGGCAGGGTTCACCTCAGGAGCGGGCACAGTTGCGCCACATTCTGCACGGCGAGCCGCCGCCCCGCGACGTGGTTGAGCAGTTCGAGCGCTCCCAGCGCGGTGATGGCGGCTGGGCCCCTTTCTGGGCGCCGGATTATGGCTCGCTGGATGCGACCTGTTATCAGTTGGCTCAACTGAAGCAGCTTGGCGTGGATATGCGCTCCTCGATGGTGATCGACGCGGTGCGCTTTCTGGCCGAGCGACAGGCGTACGACGGTTCGTGGGCGGAAGAGCCATCGGTGGCCGATGCCGCGCCGGTGTGGGCCAGGTCGGGCGATCTTGCGGCGAACCTCTACGTGACCGCCAATTGCGCCTATTGGACAGCCATGACAGGCCTTGTCCCGTCAGCCGCCCACGACGCGGCGACCTGGCTCAGTTTCCATTTGGATGAAAATGGTGGATTGCCGTCCTTTCCCCACACGCATTGGCTGGCTGCGGCCGTCTGGAGTCACGAGAATATGGACGACGAAACGAGCAAGGGACTGGCCTATTTGCGCGCCGGTGTGCCCGAACTCTCGGCCGGGAATCTGGCCTGGATGGTCCTGGCTTTGCGGCAGGGCGGCATCCCTTCGGCCGACGAAACAGTGGCCTCGGCCGTAGAGCGGCTCGTGGAGCTGCGCGACCCGGCCGGGCCATGGCCGTCGGATGAGGGCGCCGATAACGCTGCGCACGTCACCGTTGAAGCCATCATGGCGCTTAAGCTGTGTGGGCGTCTGTCGTGAAAGCGATCGATCTCATTTTATGCAGGAGAGCTATGCGTTGGCGGAGAGCCTGCTGGAACTGTTTGCCAAATGGCGGCTATTAGGTATGAGGAACCCGGGCTCACCCCCGGAAGATAAAGGCTCATATTGAATCCGGTGGATTGATTATGTCGGAGATAGCATTGACATAATGCGAAATATCGTTAAACAGAATCAGTCGCGCCCGTGCCGGATTCTTGAAATCGAGAATATTCAGGCTCGCCGGCGATTGATCCAACAGGGTGCGATATCTTCGGCCGTCAATGCCCAGCAGTCCACAGAGGATCAGCCGGATGGTTGCTTTATGGGACACGACTGCTACGGATTGGCCGGGATGGTTAGCTACGATTTCCCGAATGGTCGGCAACGCCTCGGCCATCACCATCACGCCCGGTTTCCCGCCCAAAGGCGCAAAGGTGAAGGGGTCTTCCACCCAGGCCGCGTATTCTTCCGGGTAAAGCCTTTCCACATCCTCGCGTAACATCGTTTCCCAATGCCCGTGATGGATTTCCTTCAAACTTTCCCTGATGATGGGGGTCAGATGGTGGGGTTCGCCGACGATCCTCGCCGTATCGATAGTTCGTCGCATTGGGCTTGAATAGATGGCGGCGATGTCGTCATCGGTCAGTCGTTTAGCCAGGGTAGCAGCTTGCCGGCGTCCGTCATCGGAAAGATCGATATCGGTGTTACCGGAAAACCTGTCCTCAGTGCTGGCCGCGGTTCCGCCATGCCGGATTAAATAGATCCGCGTGGTCATCTCTTAAACTTGTCTCCTTCCGCTTTCGGCCATCGTCTTCTAATGCTCCTGAAGGATCATGGCGGCTACGGCGGCCATTGTTTGCCGGCTCTGCCGAGCGCGATCCTGAATTGTTTGATGGGCTTCCTCTTCGGAAAGACCTGATTTCATCAATTTTCCCTTGGCCCGGTCGATGAGCTTGCGCGTTGCCAGGTCGGCTTCCAGCTGGGCCGTTCGCGTGGCTAATGCCTGGCTTTCGGCGAAGCGCTTGACGGCTACCTTGATGGCTGCGCCCAAGGCATCCGGCTCGATAGGCTTGACCAGGTAGCCCTGGATCGGCAGGTCGGTCGCCTTGTCGATTAGGTCCTGCTCGCTGAAGGCGGTCAGGATCAGAATGGGCAACGGCCGCGTGGCCATGATCGTCCTTGCTGCCTGCAGGCCGTCGGTGTAGGGCATCTGGATGTCCAGGATCGCCAGGTCGGGCTGCTGCCGTTCGGCCATGCGAATCGCCTCGCGACCGTTGGCGGCGGCGAGCACCTGATGCCCCAACCCTTCCAGCATCGACTTGATGCCCAGGCGGATTATAGATTCATCATCGGCGATCAGAATCAGCATCGTTCGCTCCGCGTCATGTGCCCCATGAGGACTGCCTACTCGTTTGCCGCCGCATCGGGCCGCTCAGCGCCGCGCGGCAGGCGGATGGTGATCTCCGTGCCTGCCTCCGGCCGGTTGAATTGCATTTCACCGTGCAGGTCTCCGGCGACCAGCGCTTCGGCGATCTCCAGGCCCAGGTTTGGCGCGATAGTGTCGGGCAGGCCGATACCGTTGTCGCGCACGATGATCATGAGCGCGTCCGGCGTGCGGGCCAGGGAGATGTCGATGCGTCCCGACGCGCGGCCGACGAAGGCGTGCTCCAGACTGTTTTGCAGCAGTTCATTGACGACGACGGTCAGGGCCGTCGCCGTCCGGCTGGGCAGTTGCAGATTATCCCCACGTACGGCGATCTCCACTGCCTGATTCGGCCGCGTCATGCCGGTCATCGTGGTCTGGGCGATCCGCTCCAGCACTCGCTTGACGTTCACCAGCCGGAAGCCTTGCTCCGACAGGATCTCGTGGACGGCGGCGATGCTGCGAATGCGGTGGATATTGGTCAGAAGCACCTGCCGGGTTTCCAGCCGGTCGGCTTCCGGCAACTGAAGTTGCATCAACATCGCCACGGTTTGCAGGTTGTTCTTGATGCGATGGTGCATCTCACGGACGACGGCCGCGCTGGTCACCAGTCGGGCGTTCTCGATAGCCAGCGCCGTCTGGTTGGCCAGCGTTGTGAGCAGCACCTCCTGGCTTTCGCTGAACTCATGTCCGACCGGGCCCAGGCAAACCAGCACGCCGATGGTTCGTTCCTGAATGCTGAGCGGCACGGCCAATAGTGGATACGACACGACGTCATCCTGCCGGAAGGCACGATGCGGCCGCCCGGTATGTGCGACCTCCTCCAGCACGGCATAATCCGACGTTGCGATGTCGCTCTGTGTTGTTCCGGCCGGTGGGGTGAACACAGGTGACTTGGCAGTTTGGTCGAGGTCATCGCCCGCGCTTTCCAGCAGGTAGATCGAACAGGCGATCGCGCCCACGGTTCCGGCGGCCAGGCCCGTGACGACGGTGAGGATGTCGTCCAGATATTGCGGCGAGGTGATAGCTTCGCTGACCTGGGCCAGCGTGCGCAAGTCGTCGAGTTGCCGCCTCTGTCGATCATAGAGTTGAGCCTTGGCTAATGCTCCCGCGGCCAGATCACAGATAAGCGCCAGCAGCTCAATCTCATCCTCGTCATAGTCTCGCGGCTCGGCCGTCTGCACGTTCAATGCGCCGATAGGACGATCGTTGAGCACCAGCGGCATAGCCAGCAGGGAGCGAAACCTAACTTCTTCGGTGTCATCGACCCATTTGAAATGGGGGTCGTGCTGGGCGTCGGCGGCATAGATGGGCCGATTGCGGGCCACGGCGTGCCCGGTCATGCCTTCGCCGATCTGCAAGGTGGCGCGGCCGAGCGCCTGTCGCGCAAGGCCGGTCGACGCCCGCAGTCGCAATGTCTGGCTGTCGGTATCCAGCAGATAAATAGTGCAGGAGTTGACGCGCATTACCTCGGTCGTCTTGCGGGCGATCAGATCGAGCGTGGTGTCCAAATCCCACGCCGCGCTCAGCGACCGCGCGATCTCTCGCAACGAGGCGAACGGGTGCGCGTGGAGCGGGTTAACGGGAACATCGGCTGCCATCGGCGAGAATTATACGCCCGCCCGATCTGACTCGCTAACAGGTGTAATAATACCTAATGCGTTTTTTCCTATAACCTTTTACAATGTAGTTCTGACAATGCAGAAATACCGGCTTCGCGCCGGTTCATCGATCCGAGTTAAAAAGGAGTACCGAAATGGAAAGGAAGTGGCTGGGGGTCATTCTGGCGGCATTCCTCATATTGTGTGGGGCTTTCCTGGTGGTGTTCATTCGGCAGCGGGCGGATAATGCCGGTGGGCCTGTCGTTGCGGCGGCCGTCGAACAGGACGTGTCCCCCACGGCAACGGCGCCCTCCCCTCCGGCAACATCCACTCGCCGTCCTCAACCCGCGGTCATCCGCGTGACGCGTCCGCCGATATCTCCGATTGCGAAATCATCCGGGCCTGTTTCAACCGAAGTTGCCCCTGAGCCATCGCCCACTTCTGCGCCGACAGAGACGCCAACCACAGAACCGTCGCCCTCTCCAACGGAGACGCCGACCCCAACCCCTGTTCCGACCGACCCACCGACACCTACCGTCGAAGCCGTGGGGACAGACTGGCTGCGGTATCTCAATCTGTTTCGGCAGCAGGCCAATCTGCCGCCTTTGCTGGAGAACACCCTCTGGTCCCTTGATGATGCGCAGCACAGCCGCTACATGACCTATACCGGCAATCTGAGCCACAACGAGGATGCCGCCAGCCAGTATTACACAAAAGGCGGCCAGGCCGCGGCCGAAAACGGCAACATCGCCGCGGGCTTTATCAACTCAGATCCATTCAAATGGGCGATCAACTACTGGATGTCGGCTCCGTTTCACGCGCTCCCCATCATCGATCCCCAACTGGCCACGACCGGCTTCGCCGAATATCGCGATGTCTCGGGCGTTCAGCCGTTAACGGCCACGCTGGACGTTAAACGCGGCCTGGGCCCTCTGCCTGATGGCGTTAGTTACCCCATTATGTTCCCCCGTGATGGCGGCCTAACCTGGGTGCTGCGCTATTCACTGCCCGAATTCCCTGAAGCGCTGAGCACCTGCGCAGGCTATCAGCAGCCGACCGGCGCGCCCATCATGCTGCAAATCGGCGACGGCAGCCAGGTGCCGAACGTGACGGCTTCGGCTTTGTTCCGCGACGGCGAACCGCTGGCCCATTGCCGTTTCGATGAGACGAACTTCACCCACCCCAACGAGTTCCGGCAGCGGACTGCTCGCCTGATCCTTGATAATCGCGACGCCATCATTATCATTCCCCAGCAGCCGATGCTGCCTGGCTCGACGTATTCCGTGCGGGTGGACGCCAATGGGCAGACCTACACCTGGAGCTTCCGCACGGCCGCCGGGCCACCGTAAATCAAAAAGGGGCGGGTGTCATTAACCCGCCCCTTTCAACTCTCAGGACTTGAGTCTTGATCTGCTTTAGCAGAAATTACACACCGTAGTAGAGCAAGAACTCATACGGATGCGGCCGCAGGCTGACCGGGCCGATCTCCGTCTCATACTTGTAGGCGATGAAGGCGTCCAGCACGTCCTTCGTGAATACGCCGCCTTCCAGCAGGAAGTCGTGGTCGGCTTCCAGCGCGTCGAGCGCCTCGTTCAGCTTGCCGACCGTCATCGTCACATTGCTCATGTTCTCGTCGTGGAACAGGTCCTTCTCGGCCGGATCGCCGGGGTCGATCCGGTTCTTGACGCCGTCCAGCCCGGCCATGAGCATGGCGGCGAAGGCCAGGTAGGGATTGGCCGCCGGGTCGGGGCAGCGGAACTCGATGCGCTTGGCCTTGGGCGATTTGGAGTACATGGGGATGCGAACGGCCGCCGAACGATTGCCGGCCGAGTAGGCGATGACGACGGGAGCCTCGTAGCCCGGCACGAGGCGGCGGTAGGAGTTGGTCGTCGGCGCGCAGATGGCCAGCAAGGCGTTGATGTGCTTCAGGATGCCGCCGATGTACCACAGGGCCATCTGGCTTAGTCCGGCGTACCCCTTTTCGTCATAGAAGAGCGGCTTGCCGTCCTTCCAAAGGCTTTGGTGGGTGTGCATGCCTGACCCGTTATCGGCGTAGATGGGCTTGGGCATGAATGTGACCGTCTTGCCGTGCTTCTGGGCCACGTTCTTGACGATGTACTTGTAGAGCTGGACATTGTCGGCCATCTTCAGCATCGTGTCGAAGCGCATGTCGATTTCGCATTGACCGGCCGTGCCGACTTCGTGGTGGTGCAGCTCGACATCCACACCGGATTCAATTAGCGTGCGCACCATCTGCGAGCGCAGGTCCTGCAACGTATCCACCGGCGCAACCGGGAAATAACCGCGCTTGTGGGGCACCGAGTGACCGTAGCCGAAGATACCCGTGTTCCACGGACCTTCAATGCTGTCCACCTGATAGGCCGACGAGTATTCACCGGCCGAATACATCACCTTGTCGAATACGAAGAACTCCGCCTCGGGGCCGAAGTAGGCTGTGTCGGCGATGCCGGTGCCCTCAAGATACTTCAGCGATTTGCGAGCTATATGGCGCGGATCGCGGCTATACGGCTCGCGAGTGACGGGATTATAGACGTCACCCACCAGACTCAGTGTCGGCGCTTCGCAGATCGGATCGACGATGGCCGTGGAGGGGTCCAGGACGAGAACCATATCGCTTGACTCGATGCTCTGGAAGCCGCGAATGGAGGAGCCGTCGAAGCCAAGCCCTTCCTCGAACGCGCTTTCTTCGCTGAAGTGTTCCACCGGCAGCGAGAAGTGCTGCCACTGTCCGAACAGGTCGGTGAATTTCGCGTCGATAACCTCGATATGTTTGTCCTTGATCAACTTCGTGACATCTGCGGGTTTCATTCTCTTTTCTCCCAAACAAGTTTGCATAATATCCGATTGATTTCTTGTGACAGGCGAAGAGCCGGGTAAGGCTCGCGATCTCAAATGAAAAACGCCTCGCCGTACAACCGTCGTGTCGTACGTGAGGCGTCGTGGCCTGTTTTGAATATTCTGTTCGTTTCACCTGGCACTACCCTTCAGGGCACCTGCCTGTGAACACAAGTATCAATGATACTCAAATGACGCTGTGTGTCAATGCACGAATATTAATAATTGCAACGACTCGAATGTTGTTGAAAGTGCATGAATTCAGGCGATAAACAAATCGCTACACTTGATGAAAGTAGACATCCTTGTGATGTCCGTCGTACGTTAATAGTTCGTATTGCGACCAAAGTCTGGGCGGCCACTTCGATGACCGGGCCGGTAACAGGAGAAGAAGACCATGGGGAGTTTTGGGCAACGACTTTCAAGCGACCAACCGGGTCACGAATCGCCGCCGGTCGACCGGGAGCCTGAGCATCAAGGCTTGTATGATCCTCGTTTCGAGCATGAAGCCTGTGGCGTGGGCTTTCTCGCCGACATCAAGGGCCGACGATCGCACGCCATTATCGCCGATGGGCTGACCATGCTTGAAAACATGAGCCACCGCGGCGCGCGCGGCGCGGACCCGAACACGGGCGACGGCGCGGGCATCCTCATTCAAATTCCCCACAACCTTTTTTCACAATTAACGCAACAACTGAATATCCACCTGCCTCCTCCGGGAGCGTATGGCGTCGGCATGGTGTTCCTGCCGCGCGAAGCTGCCCGGCGAGCCGAATGCGAGGCGACGCTGGCGGCCATTGTCGCCGCCGAAGGGCAGACGCTTCTCGGCTGGCGCGATGTGCCGACGAGCAACGCCGATCTGGGGGCAACGGCCGTGCGCAGCGAGCCGGTTATGCGACAGGTGTTCATCGGCCGCGGTCAGGGCCTGTCCGACGACCCCTTGGCCTTCGAGCGCAAATTGTTCGTCATTCGCCGGCTGGCCGAGAAGCAGATCGGCCGCGACGCGAGCGAAGGGGATGCGGCCTTCTATATCGCTTCTCTTTCGAGCCGCACCATCGTCTACAAGGGGATGCTGCTGGCTGAGCAACTGCGCGGCTACTTCCCCGATCTGTCCCATCCGCTGATCGATTCCGCCATCGCCCTGGTTCACTCCCGCTTCTCCACCAACACCTTCCCGGCCTGGAAGCGCGCCCATCCCAGCCGCTTTCTGGCCCACAACGGAGAGATCAACACGATCAAAGGCAACGTCAACGCCATGCGCGCGCGGCAGGCGCTGTTTCACTCCGATCTGTTCGGGGACGATCTGCCCAAGGTGCTGCCGATCATCGACGAAGACGGCACCGATTCGGCCATGTTCGACAACGCATTGGAGTTTCTGTCGCTGGCCGGGCGTTCGCTGCCTCATGCCGTCATGATGATGATCCCCGAACCGTGGGAGAAGAACCCCGAGATGAGCGCCGGGAAACGTGATTTCTACGCCTACCACAGCGCCCTGATGGAGCCGTGGGATGGCCCGGCGTCGATCGTCTTCAGCGACGGCGTGGTGGTCGGCGCGGTGCTCGACCGCAACGGGCTGCGGCCGTCGCGCTACTACGTGACGGCCGACGATCGGGTGATTATGGCCTCCGAGGTCGGCGTGCTCGACGTGCCGCCGGAGCTGATCCGCTATAAGGGTCGTCTCCAGCCCGGCCGTATGCTGCTGGTCGACACGAGCGAGGAGAGTATCGTCGATGACGATGAGTTGAAGCAGCGCGTGGCTGCGGAACACCCTTACGGCGAGTGGCTGGCCCGCCATATGTCGACGCTCGAGGAACTGCCGGAAGGCGGCCGCGAGCGCGCTCCGGGCCATGACACCATCGTGTTGCGACAGCACGCCTTCGGCTACACGTTCGAGGACTTGCGCATGATCCTGGCCCCCATGGCCCGCGACGGGGTTGAACCGCTGGCGTCCATGGGCGACGACACGCCTATTGCCGCACTCTCGCGACGGCCGCAACTGCTCTATCATTACTTCCGCCAGCTGTTCGCCCAGGTGACTAACCCGCCCATCGACGCCATCCGCGAGGAGTTAGTGACCAGCAGCGCGATGCTGCTCGGTTCCGAAGGTGACCTTGTGAACCCGCGGCCGGAAGATTGCCGCCGGATTCGTCTGCAATCGCCCGTGCTGACCAACGCCGAACTGGCAAGATTGCGCGGCATCGGCGGCCACAAACCGTATCGCGCCGGGTTCAGCGCCGTCACCTTGCCGATGCTGTTCCCGTCGGGTAGTGGGGGAACGGGACTGGCGGCCGCGCTGGACAAGTTGTTCGCCACCGCCGATCGTGGGCTTGCCGGTGGCGCCAATCTCATCATCCTGAGCGACCGCGGGATCAGTCGCGATGAAGCGGCCATCCCCGCGCTGTTGGTCGTCGCCGGACTCCACCATCATCTCATTCGTCGGGGAACGCGCACTCGCGTCAGCCTGCTCGTGGAGTCGGGCGAACCGCGCGAAGTTCACCACTTCGCCTGTTTGGTCGGCTATGGGGCCGACGCGGTGAATCCTTATCTGGCGTTCGAAACTATCCGTGATCTGATCGAGCACCGCTTGCTGACCGGCATCGACTACGACACCGCGGCCGGGAAATATCTCAAGGCCACGACCAAGGGCGTGGTCAAGGTCATCTCCAAGATGGGCATCTCCACCGTGCAGAGCTATCACGGGGCGCAGATCTTCGAGGCGCTTGGTCTGGGCCGGAGTGTCATCGACCGCTACTTCACCAGCACGCCGACGCGGATCGAGGGCGCGGACATGAACGTGCTGGCCGACGAGGCACAGCAGCGCCATGATGCCGCCTTCCCGGAGCGCCCGGCCAACGGTCACACGCTGGAAGCCGGCGGCCGCTACCAGTATCGCGAGGGCGGCGAGTTTCATCTGTTCAACCCGTCAACGATTCATCGTTTGCAGCACGCTGTGCGGTCGGGCGATTACGAGGCCTATAAACTCTATGCGGCCGAGATTCACGATCGCGAGACGCATCTGGCCACGCTGCGCTCCCTGCTGGAACTAAGCACCGACTGTGCCCCAATCCCGCTGGATGAGGTCGAGCCGGTGGAGGCGATCATGACGCGCTTCAAGACCGGCGCCATGTCCTATGGCTCGATCAGCCAGGAGGCGCACGAGACGCTGGCCATCGCTATGAACCGGGTGGGCGGCAAGAGCAACACCGGCGAGGGTGGTGAGGACTCCGAGCGTTACGCGTCCGATCCCGACGGCCGCTTCAACCGCAACAGCGCCATCAAGCAGGTCGCCAGCGGCCGCTTCGGCGTCACCATTGAGTATTTGAATCAGGCGCGGGAGATACAGATCAAGATGGCCCAGGGCGCCAAGCCGGGCGAGGGCGGGCAGTTGCCCGGCCACAAGGTCTACCCCTGGATCGCCCGGACGCGCCATTCCACGCCGGGCGTCGGCTTGATCTCGCCGCCGCCGCACCACGACATCTATTCCATCGAAGATCTGGCCCAGCTCATCTACGACCTGAAGAACGCCAATCCGCAGGCGCGCATCAACGTCAAGCTCGTCTCAGAGGTTGGCGTGGGCACAGTCGCCGCCGGTGTTGCCAAGGGCCATGCCGATGTCATCCTCATCAGTGGCCATGACGGCGGCACAGGCGCGTCACCGGCGTCGAGCATCAAACATGCCGGCCTGCCGTGGGAGCTGGGCCTGGCCGAAACCCACCAGACGCTTGTGCTCAACAACTTGCGCGGCCGGGTGCGGCTGGAGACCGACGGCCAGCTCAAAACCGGCCGCGACGTGGTCATCGCCGCCATGCTGGGAGCCGAGGAGTTCGGCTTTGCCACCGGCCCGCTGGTGGCGATGGGCTGCATCATGATGCGCGTTTGCCATCTGGATACCTGTCCGGTCGGCATTGCCACGCAAAACCCCGAACTGCGCGAGCGCTTTGACGGCCGGCCGGAGCATGTGGAGAACTTCATGCGATTCGTGGCCCAGGATGTACGCGAATACATGGCCGCATTGGGCGTCCGGTCGATGGATGAACTGGTCGGCCGCGTGGATCTGTTGAGCGTGCGTGGCGCGCCGAGGGACATGAAGGCAGGGCTGCTCGATCTGTCGGCCCTGCTCCACCGGCCGGAAACCGGGCCAGATGTGGATCGTCGCTGCACGACGGCTCAGGATCACGGGCTGGCGGCCGGCTTTGACCGGACCGTCTTGCTCGATCTGGTCGCGCCCGCGCTTGAGCGCGGCGAACCGGTGGCGGCTACCCTGCCCATTCGCAACGTCCATCGCACCGCCGGAACGATGCTCAGCAGCGCCGTGGTTCGGCGGTACGGCGCGGGTGGGCTGCCGGAAGGCACTGTTCATTTGACGTTTCAGGGTTCGGCCGGGCAGAGCTTCGGCGCTTTCCTCGCGCCCGGCCTCATCTTCACGCTGGAAGGAGATGCCAACGACTACGTCGGCAAGGGGCTTTGCGGCGGCATCATCGCCATCAAGCCGCCGGATGGCTCGACGTTCATGCCCGAAGAGAATGTCATCATCGGCAATGTCGCCTTTTATGGGGCGACGGCCGGGGCAGCCTATATCCATGGCGCGGCGGGCGAGCGCTTCGCCGTGCGCAATAGCGGGGCAACTATCGTCGTCGAGTCCATCGGCGATCATGGCTGCGAATACATGACCGGCGGCCGCGTCGCCGTGCTTGGCGCCACCGGCCGGAACTTCGCCGCGGGCATGTCGGGCGGCATTGCCTACGTGTTTGATCCCGACGGGACGTTCAATCGGCGCTGCAATCCGGAGATGGTCGACTTGCTGCCTTTGGATGAGGTCGACGCCCGCGAACTGGCCGACATGGTGTGGAAGCACGCGATCCATACCGGCAGCACGACGGCCTGGCACATGATCGGCCGCTGGGGGGAGATGTGGCCGCGCTTCGTCAAGGTGCTGCCGAAAGATTATGGCCGCGTTATGCGCGCTTTGGCCGAGGCCACGGCGCAAGGACTGACCGGCGACGAGGCGATCATGGCCGCCTTCGAAGCCAATCGTCGCGACCTGGCTCGTCTCGGCGGGAATTAAGAAGAGGAGGAATCCACAGATTTCACAGATGACGCAGATTTAAGAAAGACTTTCACCGACCAATGTTGTTATTGACATAAATATTCATCACGTCTCTTTAATCTGTGAAATCTGTGTCATCTGTGGATTCTTATTCAGGGACTCAATATGAGCAAGATCACCGGATTTATGACCTTTGCCCGGGAAGCCCCGGGCGAACGACCGATCGATGAGCGCGTGCGCGACTGGCGGCCGATTCACATTCACTTGCCCGAAGAGCGTTTGCACTCCCAGGCCGCGCGCTGCATGGATTGCGGCACTCCTTTCTGCCATAAGGGTCAGGTCTTGAACGGCATGACCACCGGTTGTCCCGTGAATAACCTCATCCCCGAATGGAACGATCTGATCTACCGCGGCCTGTGGCGGCAGGCCTATGACCGGTTGCGCAAGACCAACAACTTCCCCGAGTTCACCGGGTTGGTCTGCCCCGCGCCCTGCGAGGCGGCCTGCACGCTGGGCATCGGCGACTCGCCGGTGACCATCAAGAGCATCGAGTTCGCCATCATTGAGCGCGCCTACGAAGAGGGATGGGTGACGCCCGCCATCCCCATGCGCCGGACGGGGAAGCGAGTGGCCGTCATTGGTTCCGGCCCGGCGGGGCTGGCTTGCGCCGAGCAACTCAACAGTGTCGGGCACGAGGTCACCGTCTTCGAGCGGGCCGATCGCCCCGGCGGGCTGCTGATGTACGGCATCCCCAATATGAAGCTCGACAAGAAGTTGGTACAACGGCGCATCGAGGTTATGCGCGCCGGCGGCATTCGGTTTGTCACCGGCGTCGAGATCGGCGTGGATATGGCGGCGGCCGACATCGAGCGGGAGTTCGACGCCGTTGTGCTCTGCACCGGGGCGACGCGGCCGCGCGATCTGTCTGTGCCCGGCCGCCGGTTGGGCGGGGTGCATTTCGCGATGGATTTTCTCCACGCCAACACGAGGAGCTTGCTCGATTCCGGCGATCCCGGCCGATGCGACCACGGCGATGGCCGTTATCTGTCGGCCGCGGGCAAGGACGTGATCGTCGTTGGCGGCGGCGACACCGGCACTGATTGCGTGGCGACGGCGCTGCGCCATGGCTGTCGCAGCCTCGTGCAGTTCGAGATCATGCCCCAGCCGCCGGAGGTGCGCGCCCATGACAACCCCTGGCCGCAATGGCCGCGGATATACAAGACAGATTACGGGCAGGCCGAGGCTGCGGCCGTCTTCGGCGGCGATCCCCGTGCGTTTTGCGTGCAAACGGTGGAGCTGTTGGGCGACGAGGATGGTTGCTTGCGCAGTTTACGGACGGCGGATGTGGCCTGGCGGGTCAACGGCGACGGCCGCCCCGCGCCCCATGCACTTCCCGGCACGGCGCGGGAATGGCCGGCGCAGATGGTCATTCTGGCGCTGGGTTTTCTGGGGCCGGAAGGCGATTTGCCACACTCGTTCGGCGCGGCACTCGATGGGCGAGCCAACATCGCTGCGCCTTATGGCCGCTTCCAGACCAACGCGCCCCACGTTTTCGCCGCCGGGGATGCGCGACGCGGTCAGAGCCTGGTCGTGTGGGCCATCCACGAAGGTCGGGCGGCCGCTCGTGAGGTCGATCGCTGGCTGATGGGGGAGACGGATTTGCCCTAGCTTGCCGATGATGCGGATCAGAGCAAAAGGCCCATTACCAGATCGTCCAGATAAACCCCGTCGCGAATCACCGCATTTCGACGGCGACCCTCTATGACGAAGCCGAATTCCTCATAGAGCCGCATCGCTCGTTCGTTGCGCGAAAAGACGTGGAGTTCAACGCGAGTGATGACCCCGGATTCCCGCGCCCATCGTATGGCGTAGTCAATCAGGCGATGGCCGACGCCGCGACCGCGCCACCCGTTCGCCACAGTGATGCCCAACACGGCCGTGTGCTGCACATTGCGCCGTTTGCCGCCTTCCAGCGTCAGTTGGCCAACGATGCGATCATCGATTTCAGCCACCAGAAACAGGCTGTTTGGAGAGCTTGCCATTTGGCGGATGACGCGGGATTCGGACTCTACCGGTGGGGAAAACTCGTCGGCTTCGGTGATGAGATTGATGCCCGGTTCGGCGAAGATCTGCCGAAAATGGGCGATGAGCGCCGCCGCGTCTTCCGGCCGCGCCTCGCGGATTAGTATGGGGATCGAACTTTTAGGCAACGATGTTGCGGAGATGGGGGCCTTCGGGTTCATTGGTTTGCTTTCACCGGCATAGAAGCGATATTTCGATCGGTACGAAACCTAATCCAGCGCGCAGGTCATATAGAGACCGTTCAACTCAAATCCCAAACGCGCGTAGTATTCGCGCGTGCCGATAGCGCTGATGACCGCCATGTGTCGATAGCCGCCGGCGCGGGCGATCGCTTTGGCCCGCTCGATGAGCCGCGTCCCCAGGCCGATATGTTGGGCTTCGCCCCGGCTGTCGTCGCCCAGGTTGAGCGCCGGGCCATAGACGTGGACCTCGCGGATCATGGCGTGGCCGATCAGTTCGGGCAGGGGGTGGTCGATGCCGGGATCGGGCAACGACAGGCGCAGGAAGCCCGCCAGCCGATCCTCGTGGGGAAAGCCGGCGGTCGTCTCGTAGCTCAGGAAATGCTCGGTCGTCGCGTCCGTTTGATAGACCAGATCGCGCAATTCGAGGTCTTCGAAGTAGATGGCATCGCGCCGAATTTCGCGACAGCGAATGCAACGACACGGTCGGTCCTCTTCGCGTAGTTTTTCCTGAGCTATCTGGCGCAGGTTGGCCTTCTTGTTACCGGCTACCACGTTGGTCGTCGGGAAGTCGCGGACAACGCGGTTGAGCCGGACGTAGCGCGGCACCTGGGCCTTGCACTCGGCCAGCACCTCGACAACTTCTTCTTCCGTGTAGGGCGTATACTCACCGCGCAGCCAGTAGTCGTGGAGTTCGGCATTGGGCAGCAGCATGCAGGGGTAGAGCTTCAGCTCGTCGGGGCGAATGGCCGGATCGCTCCACAGGCGGCCGAAATCCTCGATATCGCTCGCCACGGTCGCGCCGAGGAGATTGGCCATCCAGTGGCCGTGGATCTTGAATCCCGCCAGACGTAGCAGCCGGAAGGCGTCGCGGGTACTCTGCACGTCGTGGCCGCGCTTGTTGAGGGTCAACACGCGCTCGTCGAGCGTCTGGATGCCGACCTGCACCTTGGTCACGCCCAGCGTGCGAAACCAGCGCAGCTCGTCTATATCGACGCGATCCTGGCGCGTCTCAACTACCAGGCCGACGTTGCGCCGTTGGGCGGTGGCATTGGCCGTCTGCGCCTCGGCCAGCGAGGCCGCCTCGAAGCCGTTCAGCGCGTCGAAGCAGCGCTTGACAAACCACTCCTGATAGTCGCGCCGATAGCTCGACCAGGTGCCACCCAGGATGAGCAGCTCGATCTTCTCTGTGGGATGGCCGATCCGCTCCAGCGCTCTCAAACGCGACGCGGTTTGGGCATAGGGATCGAAGTGGTGGCGTTCGGCGCGTTGCGCGCCCGGTTCGTCGTGCAGGTAGCTCTTGGGCATGCGCACGTCGGTGGGGCAGAAGATGCACTGGCCGGGGCAGGGGTAGGGTTTGGTCAGCACTGTGACGACGGACACGCCCGACTGCGTGCGCATCGGCTTCATCTGCAAATGCGCCCGGACGTCGGGGTCGAATTCCAGCCGGCCGTCGGTGCACAACTGCTCGTAGGCGGCCAGCACCTGCCCTTTGGAGAGCCACGGCAAGCCGCGCCGGGCGAAGGTTTGCATCGTGCGGTTATAGCGCTTGCCGGTCAACGGCCGCAAGGCCACCAGGGCGTGGATCAATTCGATCAGCAGCGCTTCGCGACCGGCAACGTCAATTGGTTGGTTGCGATCCAGCCATTCCGCTTCTCGAACTGAGATCTCGTTTTGCATTGTGGAAAATATCGTTAGTTCGTCGGCGTTAAGGTCGCGACAGCGTAGTCAAATGAAGACCATGCCAACAGCATCTCTTCGACAGGTACTGCTTTCGGAGCGTCCTCGAAAAATGGATCGTTCAGAAAGATTTCTTGATCATCAAGACCAATTACGACGATAGCATGGGCGGTATCGATCTCCCAATACGGTAGTTCGCCGGTTCGAAGGAAAAGGATGCAGGGAATGCTTTGTCGAAGTGACTCGATTAGAAATTGTAATGATCCTTCGAGATACGTTGGGTCGAAACCGTAATCTTTCAGCCTGCTGATGTTTCTGGCGGGTGTGCCAATTTCAGTCGTTTGCAACCAGCGGGCGACGTCGCCCTGGAATTCGGGTCGCCCCCAATAGGCACACACCATCGCTACACAAGCGGGCAAGCACCAACTATCCTCGATCTGGGTTTGATGAGGTACGTTGAGCAAGGGCACGAGCTTGTTCGCCTATGTTATTTAGCTGTTCTTGAGAATAAAGGACCTCGCCCGTCTGGGCATCCACGTCCAGAATTCCGGCCTGCCCTATGGGGCCGCGATCGGGCGAGGAGACCCATACAGGAACACGCCACAGCAAACGTGGCCCTGCAACCAGGTTTGGCGGATTTCCATATAAGAGATTGCCCACCTGATCCAGAACTAACTTGCTGACCTTGCGTTGTGCTGACTGGGCGGTAATCCCCAAGTGCGCGGCAACGCTGATCTCAATGCGAACGTCGGCTTGCGGTGGGAGTTGAAGAGTCGATAACTCAGCTTCCATGGTTCATACCTCACTCTGCCATCAATTCTACCACAGTTCGCAACGTCTCGATGTCGAACACAGTCATATTGAGCGTCGTCACCGGGCTGTTGCGCCAGATCGCCAGCCGTTCGCGGACGCGTTCGCGCGGGCCGACGAGGGCCACGGCGTCGATCAACTCGGCCGGCACGCGAGCCATCGCCGCGCCCTTGTCTCCGGCCAGGTAGAGGTCCTGAATCTCGGTCGCCGCTTCCTCGAATCCATAGCGCACGGCCAGATCATAATAGAAGTTTTTGCCGCGCGCGCCCATGCCGCCGACGTAGAGCGCCAAAAACGGCCGCAACATGTTGTAGCAGATGTCGAGATTGTCGTTAATGACCACGGAGACGGTGGGGGCGATGTCGAAGCCGTCGATCGTCTTGCCCGCCTTGGCCAACCCGGCTTCCACGTGGTCGCGGAAGACGGTGTCATACCGTTCGGGGGCGAAGAAGATAGGCAGCCAGCCGTCGGCGATCTCGGCCGCCAACTCGACGTTCTTCGGGCCGATGGCAGCTAAATAGATGGGGATAGATGGGTCGGCGACCAGCGTGCTCTTGAGCGGCTTGCCCAGCCCGGTGGCGTCCTCACCGCGGTAGGGGATCTGGTAGTGCCGCCCTTCGAAGGTCAGCGGTGATTCGCGACGGAAGATACGCCGTACGATCTCCACGTATTCGCGGGTGCGGGCCAGCGGTTGGGCATAGCTGACGCCGTGCCAGCCCTCGACCACCTGCGGCCCGGAGAGGCCCAGGCCCAGCAGAAAGCGGCCGCCGGAGAGCTGGTTGAGCGTCATGGCCGTCATGGCCGCGTTGGCCGGGGTGCGGCCCGGCATCTGCATGATGGCCGTGCCCAGCTTGATGCGCTCCGTCAGCGCGCCCAGCCAGGCCAGCGGCGTCACGGCGTCGGAACCGTAGGCTTCGGCCGTCCACACGGCGTGGACGCCCAGCCGGTCGGCCTCACGTACCAGTTCAAGCGGGAGTTCCATTTTTCCGGCGGCGTAGCCGAGCATAAGTCCAAGACGCATGGTTTACCTCTGATAGGGAACGATGAGATTTGGGAGCATTGGGTAATGGCGCTGATTGAAGGTGATAAGGGTAGCCTCAATCTGCTCGGCGGTGGCGGCGATGAGGGCGTCCATTAAACCGGTACCATGGCTTTTCCCATACTGTAAACGGTATAGGCCACCCTTTATAGCGATCGTTTCATCGACCGGGATGATTTTGACCAAGTGCAAGAGCGAATCAATAGCATCCTTTTCTCGCTCATGACGCGCGCCGGCGTACAGTTCAGCTACCGTTATTGCCGACACGAGAAGATCTCCCTCAGATTTCAGGTTAGTGATGTAGGTGCTTGCCTGTGAACGACCACGTAGATGTTCGATCAGAATGTCGGAGTCCAGCAAATAGCGATCTATTATCATGATGGGATTCGCGCGTCTCCTTCCCGACGCAAATTTTCGAAGAACTCGTCCAGATCGTCTCGATCAGCCCATATGCCAAACGATTTTTCCAACCACCCGGCCACGTCCTCTTCTTTCATCTCATCATCAATATAGCGGTCAAGAGCCTCACGGATAATTTCACTCTGAGATTTGTTATCCCGTTCGGCTAGTATCCGCAATGCCTTGCGCTCTTCCTGTGTCAGATATATTTGCGTTCGCTCCATCATTGGCCAATCCCAAAAGAGTGGTGTATATGAATAATGTATAGCAGGGTGAAAGAGAAGTCAAGGTCGAAAAACGAAACAGCCGCTCCTGTTACAGAGCGGCTGCGCTATGCCCTCACGGGGATTCGAACCCCGGTTTCGGCCTTGAAAGGGCCACGTCCTGGT
>DAOMSB010000021.1:0-30822 GCA_035446145.1 Promineifilum sp. (SeqCode)
GCCACAACATCGCCTTCCGCGACGACGACGACTTCCAGATTCTGACCCAGGGCGATTTCATCCAGGCCTTCGGCGCGGTGACGAGCGTGCTGACGCTCTTTCTGGGGGCCATCGCGGGTATCTCGCTGCTGGTGGGGGGCATCGGTATCATGAACATCATGCTCGTCAGTGTGACGGAGCGCACGCGTGAGATCGGCCTGCGCAAGGCGGTGGGCGCGCGGCGACGCGACATCCTGGGCCAGTTCCTGACCGAGGCGGTGGTGCTGGCTGTGCTGGGCGGGGCGCTAGGCATCGTCATCGGCGTGCTGGGCGCGACGGCGATCAATCTCTATGTGCCGGAGCTGGACACGTCGGTGACGGTCAACTCGGTGGCGCTGGCCGTCGGCTTTTCCGTGGCCGTGGGGCTGTTCTTCGGCATCTATCCCGCCTCGCGCGCGGCAGGGCTGCACCCGATTGAGGCGTTGCGGTTTGAATAGGACGATGAAAAAACGAGACTGGCGGGCATTCTTCCGGCGGCTAATCCTGGCCGCGGCCGTGGCCTTCTTCATTGCCGTGGCCCCACTGCCCGCGTGGACGCCCGGCTGGTTCCTCTATTGGCAGGTGCCGGCGACGATTTTTGTCTTCATCGCCTATATGGGCAAGGTGCTGATCGATACGATTTTGTTTCCGAAGAGATAATGATTTGATAATCTCTTGCGCCAATCCGGCATGCGCAACCTTACCCCATCGGAGTTACCAGTTGAAAGTAATTGCCGTCCGGGTCGGCTAGAGTCGCGATCCATCCCCCCTCCATTTCATAAGGGTTCCGGATGACTGTGCCTCCCGCGGCCTTAATTCGCTCAAACTCTTCTTTAACCTGAGCGGTTTCAAAATTAAACATGATGCGGCCGGGGTCCTTCGTTCGACCACCCATTTCGGAGTGATCCAGAATGGACAGAAAAGCTGACCCCACTTGCCGGCCATAGAAACCGTATTCCTCATCAACCATTCCGGCGGGTTGCCCCAGGACTTTTTCATAATAAGCGGCCAGAACTTCGGGTTGCTTCGTTCCAATCATGACAGAGTTCAGGTTTAGCATTTTGAATACTCCTTGGATAGGATAAGGTTGATACGTTTCCGCATGAAACTATTTCATGGGTATTGTCGTTTCTTTGGACGTTTTATTATGGATTCTATATCTGAAGGACGAAGGAGAGGCTAATCAATGCAAGGATATCTGGCCGCCCTGTCGCTTCTTTTGCTCATGAGTATGGTGATCGCCCGCGCCCTGTGGCTCCACCGATCGGGGATTCGCGTCATGAATTTCGGCCGAATCGACAAGAGCGACTTCCTGATACCCCCGTTCGCGTTGTTCTATTTCTACACCGTCTTCGCCGCCGCTTTCGGTTGGCCGCTGCTGAGCGACCGGCGCTTCTTCCACTCCGATCTTCTGGCCTGGGTGGGCGTGGCTCTCTGCTATGCCGGTCTGCTGTTCCTGCTGCTCAGCCTCATCGCGTTCGGCAAGAGCTTTCGCGTCGGCATCGACATCGACCGCGCCGACCGGCTGGTGACGTCGGGCGTCTTCGGGATCACGCGCAATCCGATTTACGTGGCCTTCTTCGGCGTGCTGATCGGCCAGTTTCTGGTGTTTCCCAACTGGGTCACATTGGCCTACCTCATCGGCGGGATCGGGCTAATCCACCGCCAGGTTTTGCGCGAGGAAGAATTCCTGCGACACCATTACGGTCAGGAATACGCCGACTATTCCCGGCGCGTCCGACGCTATCTGTGAACGAGGCCCGGGATCGTCCCGGCCCGTGTTATGAGAGCAACATCCGATCCTTTGCCGCTCATCCGTCCGGTTGCCATAATTACCGCCATGAATCAAGTTACCTACATCGGTCACGCCACCGTCCTCATCGAGATCGACGGCGTGCGCCTGTTGACTGATCCGCTGCTGACCAACCGCGTCAGTCACCTGCTGCGCACCTCAGCCGTGTCCGACGTCGATGCCCCCCACCTCGACGCCGTCCTGCTCTCCCATCTCCACGCCGACCATCTGCATCTGCGCTCCATGCGGCGGCTGGGCAAGGAGCAGCGGATCATCGCCCCGCGCGGGTCGGCCGCCTGGCTGGCGCGTCACGGGTTTCGCCGGGTGACGGAGATCGGCGCGGGCGAAGTCGTCCGGGTGGCCGGCATCGACATCGAGGCCACACCGGCCAATCATCCGTCGCGGACGCTGCCCGGCCGCCCGCGAACGGCGTGCCTGGGCTATCTTATCCATGGCCGCCGCGACATCTATTTCACCGGCGACACCGACCTGTTCGACGGCATGGCGGCCATCGGCGAGCATGTCGATGTGGCTTTATTGCCGGTGTGGGGGTGGGGGCCGACGCTGGGCGCGGGGCATCTGGATCCCTGGCGCGCGGCGCGGGCGCTGGAACTGCTGCGGCCGTCGCTGGCCATCCCCATCCATTGGGGAACTTACTTCCCGGCCGGGCTGCGCCCCCTACTGCCCGGCATGCTCAGCCGCCCGCCTTATGAATTCGCCGCCTACGCCGGGCGAATGACCCCCGAAGTGCAGGTCTGCGTGCTGGACCCTGGCGACGCGCTCAACCTGACGGCCTTCTATCGACAGATGGGCCGCGCCTGACGGTCAGCGACCCGCGGCGGCGAACGACCGCGTCGTCGCGATCACATCCTTGCTGCGCACCAGCGTCTCGCCCACCAGCACGGCGTCGACCCCCGCGGCCTTCATGGCCCGCACGTCGTCGGGCGACTTGAGGCCGCTCTCGCCCACCACGGCGATCTCCGCCGGAATGAGTGTTCGCAGTCGGGCGGTGTTGTCGAAATCCACCTCAAACGTCTGAAGGTTGCGATTATTCACGCCGATGATGCGCGGCTGCAGCGGCAGCACGCGGGCCAGTTCCGCCTCGTCGTGGACTTCGACCAGCGCGGCCATACCCAGCTTGCGGGCCAGCGCCAGCAGCTCGCGCATCTCGGTGTCGCTCAGCACGGCGGCAATGAGCAGCACCGCGTCGGCCCCGGCCACCCGCGCCTCATAGAGCTGGTAGGGGTGGAAGAGGAAATCCTTGCGCAGCACCGGCAGGCGCACCGCCTCGCGCGCGTCGCGCAGATGGGCCAGCGTGCCCTGGAAGTGGCGGGTGTCGGTCAGCACGGAGATAGCCCGCGCGCCCGCCTTCTCATAGAGCTTCGCCAGCCGGACGGGGTCGTACTGATGGACCAGCAACCCGCGGCTGGGCGAGGCCTTCTTGCATTCGGCGATGAGGGAGACGCCGGGCGCGCGCACGGCCGCCTCGAAGTCGCGCGTGGGCGGGGCCACGCCGGCCATGGCCCGCAGGTCGGCGAACGGGACGTCGGCCATGACCTTGGGCAGGTTCTCGCGATGGTGGGCCATAATCTCGTCGAGGATTTCGCCGCGACGTTTGGCCAGGTTGGTGACGCTCATAAGTTTTCAGTCAGGTCGTTCGACTTGTTCGTCAACTATTCCTGCCAATATTGTTTCAATTTCCATGATAAGCTGAGGCAGGTTTGGATGGTCAAAACTCATCCCGGGGGCCGGGATGCGGTGATGCTTGATGTCAGGTGCAATATGTTTATGATGCGGGAATGTTGCTTGCAATTCGGGAACGTCGGGATGCGGTTGAGCATCATACCACGATATTTTCTCTGCATCCCGCCACATTTCATACCCATAAGCCTCAATGGCGACGCGGCCCATATCGTCAGACAAGCGCTCCTTGATGCTCAGGCGAAACCCATGCTCAAACAGGATATCTCCCTGCAAGATGGCAATTCGCCGTCCACGTGGTACAAGAACCAGAGTGGATTGCAGGATGGAAGGAAACTGTTTTTGTAGCGTATAGACGAACTCTTCGTAATCACGCAGCGACTGGAATGGGGTCACGTCTCATAGTCCTCTCGATGACGTCGACCAGCGTTTCGGATTGTTGACGCAAAGCCTCGATCGTCCGCTCGTATTGTTCGCGTCGGCGGAGCCAGATCTTGTAGGCGCCCGCCCAATCTGCCCAATCCAGCACCCAGGCGTCATCATCAGGTTCCTCGCCACGCTGCCAGGAGTCATAAAAAGTTTGCGAGAGAACGCCGTACTTGCGTTCATACATGGCGAGATCTTCATTCAGAGCGTGAATGTCGGCAATGATGTCCTGAAGAGTGAGCATATTGGTTGTCATATTGTTCACCTCGCAATAAGTATACCATAGCTGAGCATTCTCAGAAGCGGTTCGTCATCGCCACCCAATTCTCCAGCGTGGCCAGCGCCGCGCCACTGTCGAGCGTGTGGCGGGCCGTTTCGAGGCCGGCGGCCCAATCGCCCGTCTCCAGGCTCAACGCCGCCGCCGCGTTGAGCAGCACGATATCCCGCCGCGGGCCGCGATCTTCGCCGCTCAGGATGCCGCGCAGGATGGCGGCGTTCTCTTCCGGCGTGCCGCCCAGCAGATCGTCTAGCTGGGCGCGCGGCAGGCCGATGCTCGCCGGGTCGAACTCGAAGGTCGTCACCTGCCCATCGCGCAGGGAACTGACGCGGTTGGGGCCGGTGGTGGTCAGTTCGTCCAGCCCGTCGGCCCCGTGAACGATGTAGGCCGCGCGGCTGCCCAACGTGCGCAGCACTTCGGCCAGCGTGGCGGTCAGCGTCGGGTCATAGACGCCCATGAGCTGGTGGGTGGCCGCGGCCGGGTTGGTCAGCGGCCCCAGCAGGTTGAAGATGGTGCGCTGGCCCAGCTCTCGCCGCGGGCCGATGGCGTGGCGCATGGCCGGGTGGTGCTTCACGGCATAGAGGAAGCCGATGCCCACTTCCTCGATGCACTCGGCCACCTGTGCCGCGTCCAGGTCGAGATTGCCGCCCAGAGCCAGCAATACATCGGCCGACCCGCTGCGGCTGCTGGCGGCGCGGTTGCCGTGCTTGGCCACCTTCAGCCCCGCCCCGGCGATGATGAAGGTCGCTGTGGTGGAGATGTTGAACGTGTGCTTGCCGTCGCCGCCCGTGCCGCAGGTGTCCAGCAGGAACTCGTCGCCGCTCAGCGGCACCTCTACCGGAATGACGTGCCGCCGCATGGAAAAGGCGCTGCCGGCGATCTCATCCGCCGTCTCGCGCTTCATCCGCAGCGCGGTCAGATAGCTGCCGATTTGGGCTGGAGTGGCCGCGCCGCCCATGATGGCGTCCATGGCTGCGGCGGCTTCCTCGAAACTCAAGTCCTGGCGATTGATGACCTTGGCGATGGCTGTTCTTAGGGGCAATGTCGTTCTCCTCGTTGTCGGTATCGGGCCGATCGGTCGTCGTTGGTGAGCATTTGCTAACAACCCTGCCTTTGCGCGGCCCGCCGGGGGTTGTTCTCGCCGATTGTCAGATTATACTTCGGCGCGGCCTTGACTCAAGCAACAAATCACCTTGCTTTGCAATTAGCGAATCCGGTGGGCAGATAGCAGATCGTTTGCCCGTCGGGTCTCTCATGGAGGTTGCATGAACATGAGAAACTTGTTGCGCTTTCGATTGGGATGGGCGGCGCTCCTGCTGTCCATCGCCACGATGCTCGTCGCCGGCACAGGCGTTGTCCTGGCCGAGGACGACGCGCAGGGCAAGCGAGCCTATATGCCCGCTGTGATGTTCCAGCGACCGCCGGCCATGGACTGCAACGTCCCCGGCGCGTCCTTCACCACGCTCAGCATCGCCGGCCCGCCGCTGACGGTGGACCCGGAGACTAACCGCGACCTGAACCTGGGCGTGCGCGGCTATATACGAATCAATGCGGCGCTGCAGCTGAAGAATCTGGGGCCGGTGCATGACGCGAAAGCCCCGCAGCTTTGGGGGATGTTTGGCGACAAGCGGACGCCGGTTTTCACCAGCGCCTATAACGCCGACCGTGGCCCCAATCCCCCTTGGGAGGTGACGTTGCTGGGCATGGGCACGAAGCCGGGCGAGGTGATCCATACGCCCGATTCCGGCTATGACATCGGCGGCGGGTATGAATATCTGGTGCTCTATGCGGCTCCGACGCGAGTCACGCTCCACATCGGCCGCGAAGATGAGCTTTTCGGCTATGTGGTCCACATCGAGGACGTGTGCGTCGATCCCGACCTGGTGGCGCTCTATCGCCAGTCTCATGCCGCCGGACGGCATTCGCTGCCGGCGCTGCGCGGCCATGCCCCGTTCGGTCGCGCGTCGGGCAATGAGGTGAAGGCGGCCGTGCGCGATTGGGGCCTTTTCCTCGACGCGCGCTCGCGCAATGACTGGTGGCAGGGGAGATAGGACGAGTGACGAGCGACGAGTGACGAGCGCGCTCTTGCTGTGGTCTGTCGTCCGTGGTCGGCGGTCAGCCGTCGGCGGTCGTCCGCCCTATTTCGTGCTATAATGGCCCGCAGGAACATTTGAGCTATGGCTACCAGTAACAAGAGCGACAAGACGAGCACCACTCGTCAGACGGGCGCCAAACGCCAGGCGAGCGCCACGAGCAAGGCGAAGAGCAATTCGAGCAGCAAGCCCGCCGCCAAAAACCCCGCCGCCAAAAAATCGACGGCCGCTAAAAAAGCTCCGCCGCCGCGCCTCGACGATGGCCAGCGCAGCCTGCTGGCCGGAATCGTCATCCTGTTCCTGACCGCCATCCTGACCCTCAGCCTGCTCTCGCCCAACCAGGGGCAGTTCACCCAATGGCTGTCGGGGCTGGCTGGGCTGGCGTTCGGCATCGGCCGCGTCGTCATCCCGCTCATCACCGGCGGCATCGGCGTCTTCCTCGTCCTGCGCGGCATGGAACAAGAGCCGGAGCTGCCCTGGTTCCGGCTGCTGGGTGCCGCCGTCGTCTTCCTCGTCTTCCTGGCCTTCGCCTCGATGATCGCCTATCAGCGCGAGCAAGCCTATGAGAGCCTCTACGCCGTGGCCGCGGCCGGCAAGGGAGGTGGCTATCTCGGCTCGTTGCTGGCTACGGCGCTGGCCCGATTGCTGGGCGATCTGGGCACCATCGCCACGTTGATGGTCGTCGGGCTGGCCGGCGTCGTCCTGGCCGCGGGCCTCTCGCGTGATCAGGTGGCCGGCTGGTTCGAGCGCGAGCCGCGGCCGTCGACTGGCGCGGAGCCTGCCGAGCGAACTGTGCGGATTAATCCAGGGCGGGAGGCGGCCGCCAACGCGATTCCTGTCGCGCGACCGCCGACCGCCGACCGCCGGCCGGAGCCTCAATTGCGGCTTATTCCAGAGGAAGGGGAAGCCCCGGCGCGTGGTGCGGCCGTGTCTGTTCATGAGAAGCCCAAGCGAGGCAAGAAAGAGACGCCGCCGCCCGTTTTTATTGAGGCTGACCGGCCCGCGGCGGCCGTCGTTCCCGGCTCCATCTGGACGCTGCCTCGCGTGTCCGATGTGCTGGAATCGGGCACCGACATCGACGTCAACAGCGCCTCGATTCGCGAGCGGGTCGAGGTGATCGAGCAGACGCTGGAGAGCTTTGGCGCGCCGGCCACGGTAGTGGAGATCAATCAGGGGCCGACGATCACCCAGTTCGGCGTGGAGCCAAACTATGTGGTCATGCGCGGCGGCAAGCGGACGAAGGTGAAGGTCGGCAAGATCGCTGGGCTGGCCGACGATCTGGCGCTGGCGCTGGCCGCCCGCTCCATTCGCATCCAGGCCCCCGTGCCCGGCAAGGGCTACGTGGGCATCGAAGTGCCCAACAGCGCCAAGGCGCTCGTCTCGCTGCGCGACGTGATGGAATCGGCTGAATACGGCCGCATGAAGTCGCCGCTGCGCGTGGGGCTGGGCCAGAATGTGGCCGGGCAACCGATCGCCGCCGACCTGACCGCCATGCCCCACGTGCTGATCGCCGGGACGACCGGATCGGGCAAGTCGGTGTGCGTCAACGGCATCATCGCCTGCCTGCTGCTGCAAAACACGCCCGACGACCTGCGGCTGGTCATGGTCGATCCCAAGCGGGTGGAACTGACCGGTTATAACGGCATTCCCCATCTGGCCGCGCCGGTGGTGGTCGATATGGACCGTGTCATCGGCACGCTGCAATGGGCGCTGCGCGAGATGGACAATCGCTACAAGCTGTTCGCCGGGGCCGGGGCGCGCAATCTGGTGGAATACAACAAGAAGATTCGCCGCGATGCCACCGTCCAGAAGCTGCCTTATATCGTCATCGTCATCGACGAGCTGGCCGACCTGATGATGTTGGCCCCGGAAGATACCGAGCGCAGCATCACTCGGCTGGCGCAGATGGCCCGCGCCACCGGCATCCATATGGTCATCGCCACGCAGCGGCCGTCGGTGGACGTGGTCACCGGCCTGATCAAGGCCAACTTCCCGGCCCGTATCGCTTTCGCCGTGGCCAGCAGCACCGACAGCCGGGTCATCCTCGACGCCACCGGCGCGGAGCGGCTGCTGGGCCAGGGAGATATGCTGTTCCAAAGCCCCGACGCGGCCGCACCCGTGCGCCTGCAGGGCTGCTTCGTCAGCGATGGCGAGCTGGCCAGGCTCATCAGCTATTGGCAGACGGCCCGCCGGGCGCAGGTGATCGCCGCGCCGGGAGCAACAGCGGGTGCGGCTCCTGTCGAGCGACCGGCGACGGACGACGGACGACGGACGAGCACAGACCACGGTCCACAGACGATGCCCACACAGGCTCGACCGGTGAAGGAGCCGGTGGTGATCATCGATCCCCAGCCGGGACCGCCCGCTTACGTGCCGCCGCCCATCTCCCACTTGAACGCGCCGGTGACGGACACGACCACCCCCGCCCCGCAACGCCGCGCGCCGAAGATCCCGATGGGACCGCCGGACGAAGTACGAAGTACGAACGACGAGCGGACTTCTGCCCACCGAAAACCGGTTATGGATGACGAGGTGACGGATTTGGAAGAAGATGCTGATGAGGTGATCGCTTCCGGCGTCGGCCGCGCGACAGGGGTCGCGTCAGCCGGCGGTCATCTCGACGATGTTCTCCAGCAACCGCTGTGGGAAGCGCTCCAGCAGATGGAAAACGACAACGGCAACGTGGCCGAAGGGGACGACGAGTTGCTGCCGGAAGCCATCGCCCTGGTGCGCTCTCTCAACAAGGCCTCGACCTCGCTGCTGCAGCGGCGCTTCCGCATTGGCTACACCCGCGCCGCCCGGCTCATGGACGCCCTGGAAGACCAGGGCATCATCGGCCCGCCTACGGGAACCAGCAAGGCGAGAGAGGTGTATGGGGGAGATGGAATGATGAGTGACGAAGGGTGACGGACGACGGACGACAGACGACAAGAGAGTGACGAATTACGAAAGAGGCGCGCTTCTCATTCGTAACTCGTACTTTGGGGAGGGGGCTTTCAGGTCAAACAAAAACAGGCCTGTTGGCCTGTTGGATATCACGATGGGTTTTATTTCTTATGTCGTTACGGCCACCGCTGCCCCCCGCAAAATCTCTCGCCGCAACTCTTCCTGATGATCCGCCAGCGTGCCCAGCACGCCGTTGATGAAGCGTGGGGCGCTGTCGCTGCCGTAGACCTTGGCCAGTTCCACCGCCTCGTTGATAGCTACCTTGACCGGCGTCTCGTCCGTCACCAGAAACTCGTAGATGGCGATGCGCAGCACGTTGCGGTCGATGACGGCCATCTGATCCAGCGGCCATTCGGGGGCGAAGCGGGCGATGAGCGTGTCCATCTGCTCCTGGTAAGCGATGACGCCGTGGATGAGCTGCTGGGCGAATTCCACCCCGGCGCGTTCCATTGGACTCGCCTCCAGTCGCTGCTCCAGCACCTCGGCCGGATCGTGACTGACGATGTCGTACTCGTATAAAGTTTCTAAGGTTACGCGACGGGCGCGACGCCTCGTTTTCATACTCTTGCTCCTAGAAACCGGGTTTTCGGGGGAATTCGGTTTCTAGTTGAGATTAGACCACTTCGCCCTTGGTGTAATGGACGTCTTCCACGAACACGTTCACGGCGTCTACCTGGATGCCGACCATGGTGTCAATCGACTCGGTGACCGCTGTCTGAATGGCGCGGCTGGCCTCCAGCAGGTTGACGTGTGGGGCCATTATAGCATAGATATTGAAACGCACCTTGTTTTCCGACAAATCCAGCAAAACGCCGTCCTGGCGCAAGCCACGCTGGAAGAGCCGGGCATAGTCCGCCGGAACCTGGGCCATTTGCTGCACACCTTCGATGCTTTGTGCGGCGATGCGCGCGATCGTCACCAGTACTTCCGGCGCAACTTCGATGCGGCCGATGCTCTCTTGTCCTTCGTTCATGTGCCGATTCCTCCATCGACTTGAATCACCGCTCCGGTGATATAGGCGGCCTTGTCCGAGGCCAGAAAGGTGACGGCGTGGGCGATCTCCTGCGCCTCACCCCAGCGGCCAAGGGGAATAAACGCCAAGGTCTGCTTCACCAGGTCGTCGGGCATGATGGCCGTCAGGTCGGTGGGTACGAAGCCGGGGGCCACGACGTTGACGGTGATATTGCGCGAACCCAGCTCTTTAGCCAGAGACTTGGAGAAACCGATGATGCCCGCTTTCGAGGCGGCGTAGTTGGTTTGGCCGGGCTGGCCGACGATGCCGGAGACCGACGAGATGTTGATGATTCGGCCACCCTGTTTGCGTCGCACCATCGGCCGCGTGACGGCCTTGCAGGTGTTGAAGATGCTTTTCAGATTGGTGGTCATCACGACATCCCATTCTTCTTCTTTCATCGACAGCAACAGGGTGTCGCGGGTGGTGCCGGCGTTGTTGACGAGGATGTCGATCGCGCCCCAGGTGTTGATGGCGGTTTTGATGAGGGCGTCGGCGGCGGCGAAATCGCTGACGTCGGCCTGCAGTGCGATGGCCGTGCCGCCCCGTGCCGTGATGCCGCCGACCACTTCCTCGGCCGCGGCAGCATTGCTGTGGTAATTGACGACCACTTTGGCTCCTTCAGCGGCCAACTCCTCGGCGATGGCGCGGCCGATGCCGCGCGAGGCTCCCGTGACGACTGCAACTTTGCCTTCCAGTAACATTCGATCTTCCTGATTGTAAGTGTGGCGCAAGCGTTTCGGCCTGCGACTCTTTTCCTCAACCTCGATGGGCTGAGCACCATCATTATATCTCGAACTTGACTCGCTGCGCTTCTTTATCGATTCGTTTTACGAGTCCCAGCAGCACGTCCCCCGGCCCGACTTCAAGATAGGTATCGACGCCTTGCTCGTTCAGATAGCGCACCGACTCCGTCCAGCGGACGGGGGATGTCAGTTGGGCCTTCAGTTCGGCGCGGATCTCGTGAGGTGCCTGGACGGGATGGGCATTGACATTGCCGACGACGATGGCACGGGTTGGGGAGAAGGGCGTGGCGTCGATGGCCGCGGCGAATTCATCGGCCACGGTGGCCATGAGCGGCGTGTGGGCGGCGATGGAGATGGGCAGGCGCACGACCTTGCGCGCGCCCGCAGCGGTGATCAGCTCGATGGCGCGCGGCAGGGCGTCGTTGTGGCCGGAGATGACGATCTGACCGGGGCAGTTGTCGTTGGCAACGCCGACGTATTGGCCTGTTTCGGCCGCGGCGCGGGCACAAAGCTCGGCCACGGGCGCGGCGTCAAGCCCCAGCACGGCGGCCATGCCACCCGGACTGCGCTCGCCCGCCAGCTTCATCAATTCACCGCGCCGACGCACCAGCGCCAGCCCGTCGGCAAAGCTCATGGCTTCGGCCGCGGCCAACGCTGAAAATTCGCCCAGCGAGTGACCAGCGACCCAGGTCGGGTTCGCCTTGCCGCGCTGCTGCAAGACGGCCCAGGCGGCCAGACTGGTGGTGAACAGTGCCGGCTGCTGGACGGCCGTGTCGGTTAGCGCCGATTCCGGCCCTTCGAAACACAACTGCGAGAGGGGGATTCCGAGCAGCGCGTCCGCTTCGTCGAACAAGGCGCGGGCAACCGGCTCGCGATCATAGAGGTCGCGCCCCATGCCGACGAATTGTGAACCTTGTCCGGGGAAGAGGAAGGCGGTGGACATTGATTTGAGCAGGGGCGGGCTTTAAGCCCGCCCCTGCAATAATAAACTCGGACAGGGGCGGGTGATCGCCCTTACAATCATTGAATTATTCTTCGCTGGCGGCGGGGATGATCTGGCGGCCGTTGTATTTGCCGCAGTTCGGGCAGACGCGATGCGAGCGCTTCATCTCGCCACAGTCGGAGCAGGGGACGAGATGATACAGGCTGAGCGCGTCGTGGGTGCGACGCTTATCGCGGCGCGCTTTAGATACTTTTCGCTTGGGAACTGCACCCATGATGTTTTTTCCTCAATTTTAGATTTAACGCCGCGGGCGATAGACGACCGGTGTTCTCTATCTAATAGAACCTGTGATCACCACACGCCTGGATTGGCGATAGACGACAAAAAACAAGCGGCGAAAAAGCCGCGAATCAGGATTATAGTCGCACCTCTGCGGCGGGTCAAGACGAGATCGGCCCTTCCTGGGCATTTTCAGGCTTGGGCGCGCCGATCGTTTGTCCCTCCTTATGGGGCTTGCTAAAATCCTCCGCGTTGTCGGAAACACAGGGTGTGGGGATAGCCTGGTTGGGAGATGATATGTCGTTATCGAAGATGACGGATTCGCCTGATAGCCCGCTGGAAAGCGGCGCGGCGGCGATTAGTGGCCGGCGGAGCGCTCTGCGGACGGCGGTCGTGCTGTTCAAATTGCGCATCGTCTTTTTGTTGCTCGTTGCCGCCACCGGCGGCGCATTCCTGGCGGCCGGCGGCTGGCCCGGGTGGGGCGTGATGGCGCTCGTCTGGCTGGCGGGGGGCATGGCCGCCGCGGGCGCGTCGGCGCTGAACCAGTATTGGGAGCGCGGCAAGGACGGGCTGATGGGTCGCACGCGAAAGCGTCCGCTTGTGAATGGCGACATCACCAACCCGCGTTGGGTGCCCTATGTGGGTGTCGCGTTGATCCTTGTCCCGGTGCTGGCGGTGCTGCCGTTTAATCGCCCGCTGGCGTTCTTTCTGGCGCTCGGCGCTTTCATCTATGTGGGGATCTATACTATCTGGCTGAAGCCGCGGACGTTGCTCAACATCGTCATCGGCGGCGCGGCCGGCAGCGCCGCCGTCCTAAGCGGCAGCGCGGCGGCCGGCATGTGGGACGCGCCGGGCGCGCTGGCGCTGGCAGCGATCCTGTTTCTGTGGACGCCGTTCCACTTCTGGAGCCTGGCCATCCTCTATCGCGAGGAATACAGTCGAGCCGACGTGCCCATGCTGCCGACGCAAACAACGCCACGAAGGGCCGCCTGGTGGGTCATGTCCCATACGCTGCCTACAGGCATCCTGAGTTTGCTGATGGTGGTATTGCCCGGTTTGGGCTGGATATTCTTCGTGCCGGTGCTGATCATCACCGCCGATCTCTTTTATCGCAACGTGCAGTTGATTCGCGATCCGTCACCGGTCAATGCCCGCGGGTTGTTTATGTCGTCAAATTACTACCTGCTGGTCTTGTTGGTGGCTATTTGCGTTGACCTGATGCTGCCCTGGTAAACATCGTTTCTTCGCCGAAAACGCCCTTCGCCACCTGATTTTCCAGATCGGGCGGCTTTTTTTGCCAAATTGCTAATCTTGCCCTAAGATTGTCGCCCAACTACCGGTGTGTGGGCTGATTGGATGCCCGACAACGGTTGGGGGATGGGTTTTACTGGTGGCATGGCTGACGGGAAAGCCGCCATCCCCTTTCTGGAAGCAACTTCGCGTGGATCGCCATCCGCATCGAGGAAGGCGAGAGACGGTTCTCGCCGTCGTGTCGCAGTTGAATCTGTCGGAAACCGGCGTGTTTCCGACAGGGGAGGGCAAACGGGATAACAGAACATTTATAACCGAACACGAGGAACGAATTCAGTGAAAGAATCCGATAAAGGATCCTATTTAAAGTTTCGGAGGAGAAAATAGAGATGAAAGCGCGACTGAGTTTATTTTTGGTTCTATTGACGGTGCTCGCTCTGGCTCTGGCGGCGTGCGGCGGTGGTGGGCAACAGGCTGCCCCGACCGAAGCTCCGGCTGCTACCGAAGCGGCTCCCGCTGCGACCGAGGCCCCGGCCGCGGCCGCCACGACGGCCCCGGCTGTCCCCACCGGGAATACATTGGAAGCTGTACGCACGCGCGGCACGCTCAAGTGCGCGGGCAATCAGTCCGTCCCCGGTTTCGGTTACATCAACCCCGACACCAATGAATTTGAAGGCTTCGATATTGACTTCTGCAAAGTCTTCGCCGTTGCTGCGTTGGGCGATGCCACCAAGGTGGAAGTTCGGCCGACCACGGCTAACGAGCGCTTCCCCGTTCTGCAGACGGGCGAGGTCGATGTCCTCAGCCGTAACACGACCTGGACAATCAGCCGCGATACGTCGCTGGGCCTCAATTTCGCTCCTGTCACGTTCTACGACGGTCAGGGCATGATGGTCCGCGTCGATAGCGGCATTGACACGCTGGAAGGTCTGGCGGGCGGCACGATCTGCGTCCAGTCCGGCACCACCACCGAGAAGAACCTGGCCGACGTCTATCGCGCGCTCGGCGTTGAGTTCACCCCGGTCGTCTTCGATGACGCCGATGCCACCCGCGAGGCTTATGATCAAGGCCAGTGCGACGGCTTCACGACCGACAAATCCGGCCTCGTTTCGCAGCAGATTCTTCTGGCTGACCCGGCGGCTCACAAGATCCTCGACGCGACCATGTCGAAGGAACCGCTTGCTCCGGCCGTTCGTCACGGCGACGATAACTGGTTCGACATCGTCAAGTGGTCGGTCTTCTGCACCATCGCCGCTGAAGAATACGGCATCACCTCGGCTAACGTCGACAGCTTCCTGGGCGGCGAAGATCCAGTCATCCAGAATCTGATGGGCGAGACGGGCGACCTGGGTGTGGCCATGGGCGTCAACAACGACTTCTGCTATCAGATCGTCAAGCAGGTCGGCAATTACGGCGAGATCTATGACCGCAATCTGGGTCCCGATACGCCGTTCAACCTGCCGCGCGGCCTGAACGCGCTGTATACCCAGGGCGGTATCCAGTACGCGCCGCCGTTCCGTTAGTCTTTTTTGTAGGGGCGGGTTTGAGACCCGCCCCTACTGTTTGGCAATATCGGGCAAGGGCGGGTACGAAGATCAATACCCGCCCCTGCAATAGACAGGAGGCGCGCTCATGACTGAACTTACACCGCAGGCGCCCAAGGGCACGGAGTCGGTGCCATTCTGGCGGGATATTCGCGTGTTGGGTGTGCTGGCCCAAATTGCGTTTCTCATCGTCGTCATCACGGGGTTTTCCTGGGTGGTGCGCAACGTCACGCAGAACATGTCGACTCTTGGCGGCAGCCAGTTTCTCTGCGCCGACGGCACGAGCAGCTTTCGTTGTGCGTTCGATTTCCTGCGTCTTGATGCATCATTCGCGATCTCTGAGTCGCTCATCCCCTATGATCCCAGCGACTCCTACGCCCGCGCCATGCTGGTCGGCGCGCTGAATACGATCAAGGTTTCAATTCTGGGCATTATTTTGGCGACGGTGTTGGGTACGGTGACGGGTATCGCCCGGCTTTCCTCTAACTGGCTTGTCAGTTCCGTGGCGCGGTGGTATGTCGATCTCATTCGCAACACGCCGCTGTTGCTCCAGCTTTTCTTCCTGTTCTTCGCCGTCATTTTAGCCTTTCCGCCTATCAAGGATGCCATCCAGCCCTTCGGCCTGCCCGTTTATTTGAGTCAGCGTGGCATTGATCTGCCCTGGCCGGTCCTCATGTCGTCCTTCACGACGTGGTTGATATTTCTCGTGGCGGGGGCCGTGTTGGGCGCGGCCGTCTGGTGGTGGCTCGGCCGCCGCGAGCGCGAAACGGAGCGAGACGTCAATCGCTCGCTGTGGTTTGTGGTGACGTTTCTGGCCGTGGCAATCGCCGGATGGTTTATTGCCACAACCATGGCCGCCGGCAATCAGGGATTTCTGGCTTCCCAAAGCTCCGGCATTACGGATGTTGACAGCCTCGGAGCGGCCGCGCGCGCCGAACTGGGCATTGAAGATCTATCGGGGATCGGCGCGGCCGTGGCGGCCGGGACGCTGACCGAAGACCAGGTCAAGGCGGCTACCGTAGGGGTTTGCGTCGTTCAGGGCGACAAGGCCGAAACAAACCTGGCCGCCGAATTGCGTCGCGCTCATATTCCGTTCAGTATGTCACGCGCCAAGGACATGGCGCGCGCCTCATCTGCCTACGCCGCCGGAGAATGTGACATCATGGCCGCGAGCCGGGCGGCATTGTCGGCCGAATTGGAAAGCATCTCCGCGACGATACCGAGCGCCATCGCCCCCGTGCGCGAACTCCCCGTCCGATTTTCGATTCCGCGCATTGAAGGGTTGAACTTCGTGGGCGGCATCAAGCTATCGCCCAACTTTGCCGCCATCCTCATCGGTCTGACCATCTATACCGGCGCGTTCATCGCCGAGATCGTGCGCGCGGGCATCCAGTCCGTGGCCAAGGGACAGAGCGAGGCGGCGCGAGCGCTTGGCCTGTCGGAGTCGCAGCGCTTGCGGCTTGTGGTGCTGCCCCAGGCCTTGCGGGTCATTATCCCGCCGCTGACCAGCCAATATTTGAATCTGACCAAGAACTCCAGTCTGGCCATCGCCGTCGGCTACCCCGACCTGTGGTCGACTGCGTTCACGACGTTGAATCAGTCGGGGCGAGCCATCCAGGTGTTCCTGATCGCGATGGGCACCTACCTGTTGTTCAGCCTGACGATTTCGGCTTTCCTCAACTGGTATAACCGCCGCGTAGCCCTGGTGGAGAGATAACGATGGCGACGCACATTCAAAACCTGCAAACATTTCTGCGCGGCGACACGGGCAATTTCAGCTGGCGGCAGTTCATTCGCGAGCAGCTGCTCAGCAGTTGGTGGAATGTTGTCTGGCTGCTGTTGCTGGCCTACGTCACCTATCGCGTGGTGGCCGGTCAGCTCGTTGCCGCGCCTGTGACGACCGGGGCGATCTTGCTGGCCTGGCTGGCGCTGGTCGGCATCACGGCGGTCGGCGGCGCATTGCATCGCCACACGTCGCTTACCTTCTGGTTGAGCAAGAATCTGTTCAACTCCATAACGGGCGCGCTCATTTCGCTGGTGATTGTTCTGCTGCTCCTTGCGGGTATACGGGGCTTTATCGGCTGGGCATTTGTGCGGGCCAGTTTTTCCGTCAATCCCGAGGTGGCGGCGCAAGAGCTGTCGCAATGGGAGAACCCCGGCGCGAAATGGGGCGCGGTCATCAATAACTTCCGCAACTTGTTTGTGTTTCGCTTTCCGCGGGAGCAGGATTGGCGGTTGTGGCTGCTGGTGTTGTGGAATGTGTTGCTATTCGTTCCGAGCACCTTCGTGTTCAGCCGCGAGGCGTATCGCCGGTCGCGCCTGCGCCGGGTGCTGACGCTTCTGTGGCTGATCACGCCCATCGTCGCCTACGTGTTGCTGGTGGGTGTGGGGAGCAGCGGCCCGCTGGCTCGCCTCAATCCCGACATCGCCTGGGGCGGGTTCCTGCTGACGGTCATCACGGCCGCATTCGGCATCATCGCCTCTTTCCCGCTGGGGGTCATGCTGGCGCTTGGCCGTCGCAGCCAGATCCGCGGCGTGCCTGCACGGCTCACCTGGCTTGTCGTTATTCCGTTGGCGATCTACTTGCTGGTGACGCAGACGATTCCCGGCTTGCGCAGCGCAGCAGGGCTGGGGCAACAGCTCTTTTCGCTGTGGCCGCTGCTGTTGATCCTCTTCGCATTTCTTTTTATGCGCTACTTCCGGGGTAATGTTGTGGCGCTGCTGAGCACGGTCTATATCGAGGTCATTCGCGGCGTGCCGCTCATCACCGTGTTGTTCATGTCGATCATCCTCTTCCCCATCTTTTTGCCGCCGGGGATGGAGGTGCTGAGCACGTGGCGCGTGTTGGTGGCTGTGGCGCTCTTTGCCGCCGCCTATCTGGCCGAGAATATTCGCGGTGGTTTGCAGTCGATCCCTAAAGGGCAATATGAGGCGGCCGACGCGCTGGGATTAGGTACGGCGCGCAAATATCGGCTCATCATCATGCCCCAGGCGCTGCGAGCCGTCATTCCGGCTATTGTCGGCCAGTTTATCGGACTCTTCAAGGACACGACGTTGATCGAGACGGTTGGCCTCATCGAGTTTCTGGGCGTTGCCAACCTCATCTCGGCCCAACAAAACTGGCTTGGCGTGCGACGCGAGCCTTATGTTTTTATTGCAATCGTTTATTTCGTCATCAATTTCATGATGGCAACTTACAGCCGCCGCCTGGAGCGACGTCTCGGGGTGGGCGAGCGCTAGACTCGCGCCCAACCGATTAAGGGGAATCATGACGGAAAATACACACACCGATTCACTGGACCACGCCCACAAACACGCCCATAAAGACCACGTGGACGAGATCATCATCTGCCGGAATGTGCATAAATGGTACGGTGAGTTCGAGGCGTTGAAGGGCGTCAGCCTGACGGTCAAACGCGGCGAGGTCGTCGTCATCATCGGCCCGTCGGGATCGGGCAAATCGACATTTATCCGCACCATCAACCGCCTGGAAGAGCATCAGGAAGGCGAGATCATCGTCGATGGTATCACCCTGAGTCATGACATCCGCAACATCGCCGAGATTCGGCGCGAAGTGGGGATGGTCTTCCAGCAGTTCAACCTCTTCCCGCACCTGACTGTGCTGGAAAATGTTATGCTCGCCCCCATCAACGTCCGCAAGTGGACCCGCGAGCATGCCAAGGAACGTGCCATGCATTGGCTCGGCCGCGTCGGCATCCCGGAGCAGGCCAACAAATATCCCGGCCAGCTTTCGGGTGGGCAGCAGCAGCGTGTGGCCATCGCCCGCACGTTGTGCATGGAGCCTCACATTTTGCTTTTCGACGAGCCGACATCGGCCCTTGACCCGGAGATGATTAAAGAGGTGCTGGACGTGATGCGCGACCTGGCTCTGTCGGGCTACACCATTCTGGCCGTCACGCACGAGATGGGATTTGCCCGCACGGTGGCCGACCGCGTCATCTTCATGGACAGCGGCCTCATCGTTGAGGAGAACACGCCCGATGACTTCTTCGCCAACCCGAAGAACGAGCGGACGAAGCTGTTCCTGTCACAAATTCTGAGTCATTAAGAACCTTTAGCGCAAGGATTTAAAAAAGAGATCCGCAGAACATTGCGGATCCCTTTTTCTTCTCAAGTGTCTTTGCGTTGAATGCTTATAGTTCGTGGGCGGCTTTGGCCAGTTTATCCACCGCCTTCTCCAGGTCTTTCATGGCTGTGGCGATGGTGAAGCGCACGTGACCCTCGCCGCTCTTGCCGAATGCGCCGCCGGGCACTGAGGCAATGCCCGCTTTATCGATAAGCGCCTCGGCCAGTTCGGCGCTGGTCTTTGTGCTGTTGGGGAAGCGCGGGAACAGATAGAACGCCCCCTCGATATCCATGCATTCCACGCCGTCGATGGCGTTCAACGCCGGTACCATGAAATCGCGCCGCTTTTGATAAGCGTCGGTCATGGCCCGGGTGGTGTCCTTTGGCCCCTTCAGGGCGGCCACGGCGGCGTGCATGGTGAAGTTGGCCGCCGATGAGACAGTCTGGCCGTTCATCTGCGCCGCCAGCTTGGCAATGGCGGGCGGAGCCACCAGCCAGCCCAACCGCCAACCGGTCATGGCATGGGATTTCGACAGGCCGTTGATGGTCAGCGTGCGCTCGGCCATGCCCGGCTCGGCCGCGATTGAGAGATGTTTGCGGCCGTCGAAAATGATCGTCTCGTAGATCTCGTCGGAGATGACGTAGAGGTCATTCTCCAGGACGACCTCCACGATGGCGTCCAGCTCTTCGCGGGTCAGTACGCGGCCGGTGGGGTTGTTGGGCGTATTGACCATGATCGCCTTGGTGTGCGGAGTGATCTTCGCGCGCAGCCGGTCGGCGGTGATGCGAAAATTATCGTCGGCCGACAGGGTGACGCCCACCGGGGTGCCGCCGGCCAGGGTGATCATCGGCGGGTAGGACACCCACACCGGCTCCAGGTAGAGCACCTCATCGCCGGGGTTCAGGATGGCCGACAGCGCCAGAAAAATCGACCACTTGCCGCCGGGCGTGACGACGATGTCGGTGCCGGGATTGGCCTTGACGCCGCTGTCGGTCTCCATCTTCCAGGCGATGGCGTCCAGAAGGGGGGTGATGCCCTTCATCGGCGCGGGATAATGGGTCGCGCCGTTCTCAATGGCCTGGAAAGCGGCCGCGGTGATATAGTCCGGCGTGTCGAAATCAGGGTCGCCGCCGGCGAGGGCGACGACATCGCGCCCGGCCGCCTTCAGAGCCTTGGCCCTGTCGCTGACCGCGAGCGTTTCAGAGGGTGGGATACTGCTGACGAGACGGGATAATTCTTTCATAAGTCACAATTCTAGCAAAGCGCGGCGTATTGTCGATGAGCAACCATCCCCAAGCCTTCGCCCGCGCTCGTCCGTCAGGACCGGTTTGAGGAGGATATGATGATTGATTTACCCATGGGTGTGTCGGCCGTTGTCTTGGGCGTCATGCAGGACGGCGGGTTGCCTCATGCCGGTTGCCGCTGCGCGCGCTGTGTCGAGGCCTTCGCCCATCCGGAACGAGCCGGGCGGGCGGCCTGTCTGGCGCTGGTCGACGCGCGGGCGGAGCCGGCCGGGGTATGGCTCATCGACGCCACGCCGGACATCAAATGGCAACTCGACGATCTGGCCGCGGCGCTCGGCCCACACCCGCAGCGTCCCCGGCGGCTGCGTCACCCCGACGCCATCTTCCTGACGCATGGGCATTTGGGTCACATCGGTGGGCTGCCCCAGTTTGGCCCGGAGGTGATGGCCGCCGTGGGGCTGCCCGTCTATGCTTCTCCGGCGCTGTCTGCCGTCATTGGCCAATCGGCCATCTGGCGGCCGTTGGCCGAAAGCCTGATCTGGCGCGACTTGTCTCCCGATCGGTCGGTCGAGTTGGCCCCCGGGCTGACCGTCACGCCGCTGGCCGTGCCACATCGGGATGAGTGGGGCGCGGGGACGTTCGCCTTCCGGATTAACGGGCCGTCCCGGTCACTGCTCTATGTGCCCGACATCGATCGCTGGGAGGAGTGGCCGGCGGCGCGGGCGACGGTGGCCGCGGTCGATGTAGCTCTGGTTGACGCTACTTTCTTCAGCGCGGCCGAATTGGGCGGGCGGCCGCCGGTTGCCCATCCCCTCGTATCCGATACGCTGGCCTATTTCGGCGCGGATGCGACCCGGCTGGTTCTGACACATTTGAACCATACCAACCCGGTGCTTGACGGCTACAGCCCGGAGCGGGCGCTGGTCGTCCGGAACGGGGCGTCTGTCGCCCGGCAGGGGCAGGCTTTTGATTTGTAGGGACAGGCCCTTATGGTTGCCGATACGTCGGGCGTGTATCAAGGATGGAGAATATCCCACAAGACGACTCGACGTCGGTAAAATGACCGTCCCTATTATAGCAGGAGTTCTCGTCGAGACTTTAGTACCTTTTACACAAGCCCGTTTTGATTATGAGAGGCATCCTAATGGTTGATAAATAACCCTTTGCGGGTTCGAATCCGTGGTCTAAATTTCGTCCCGCGCCGCCGTGGCCCCGCGCCGCCGTGGCCCCGTGAGTTGTGGCGCTGCGATATGGTTATAAGGCTGATATCATCATCGGCGGCAATCCCAGGTCGGTAGCAGTATTCAAATCGGCCGTATGGGTGGAGTTTGGAATGGGTGAACAACATCCAATTGATAATGTCGATCAATTAAATACTCAACGCCCGCGCTTCATCATAGCGTTTGTGGCTTTTCTGTTCCTGTTTGTTTTCCTCTTTGGCTTGCCGTTCGCCGCTTTCAGCGATGAGACGTTGTTCGAGCCTGTCGATGGCTTGATGACGACTCAGGTAGTGCCTGTGGGCGCTCGGCGAGTTCGGGCGGTACAAGTCAACTGGAGCGCACTGACCCCGCGTGTCGATGAGTTGCACCTCAACCTGTTCGATGACGTCAACCTCACCGCCCGGTTTAGTCGAGCCGATAGCTCGATCACCGGCGCATATGTGTGGGTGGGCGAGGTGATCGGAGAGCCGGGCAGCACCGTTACGCTTGCCGTTCAGGACGGCGTTCTCTCCGGCAGCGTCCATCGCTTCGGCCGCGCGTGGGTCGTGATCGAATACGCCGGCGGGGCAACCCCAGACCTGTACACGATCAGAGAGATCGATCCGAACACGCCCCAACCGACCGGGCCTGATTATGTTGTGGCTCCACAGTCCGCAGCCGATAATGATACCCGCTCTTCGCAAACGGCTACCTGTCAGGAGGACGGCTCGAAAATCAGCCTGTTGATCGCTTACACTGCACAGGCGCGCGATATGGTGGGTGGCACTCAGGCTATCATCGCTCTCATCAACCGCCGCATCAGCGAGATGAACACCGCCAACGACGTCAGCCGGGTTGATTTTGATTGGGTGCTGGCCGATGTCGAAGAAGTCGACTATACCGAATCAGGCAATATCGGCAGCGATCTTGGAAACCTGGCGGGAAGGACGGATGGCTACATGGACAATATCCATGCGTCCCGCGATGCGACGAAAGCCGATCTGGTTGCTTTGCTTATCTCCCAAGGGAGTGATGGGAGGTGTGGCCTCGCTAATCAACTGTTGACTGCCCAGCCCAACCCTGAAATCGCCTTTGGAGTGACTGCCCTTGATTACCCCGGAGATTATTTGTGCGATGAGCTGACATTGACCCATGAGTTGGGTCACAATCTCGGCAATGCCCACGACCGATTTAGCGCCGGCAATAATGGGGTATTTCCCTATTCTTACGGGTTCCAATCGCCGCAAAATACATTCCGTACCTTGATGGCCTACAATTGCCCTAATGGAGGATGCCTTCGCATCAACCAATGGGCCAATCCCGCCGTTTGGTATCAGAACGAACCGACCGGCATTGATTTTGGCATGGATCCGGACAACGCTTCCGATGTGGCTCGTTCCATGAATGAGACGCGGTTTATGATATCCAATTACCGCGCTGATTGTATTGATTTGACGCCAACAAGCACCGCGACTGCCTCTCCCACCGCAACCGCTACGCCCACGAACACTGCGACCGCTACCCTCACAGCTACCCCCACGAGTACCGCGACTGTCGCCTCCACCGCTACGAATACGCCTACAGCCACCTCGACACCTCCCGGGCCGACGGTCACCCCCACCAGGACGCGGCGCCCCACGGCAACGCCGGAGCCGACGGCGACACCTACGAGAGACACGGAATCACACACCTTATTTGCACCGCTGGTCATTCACAGATAGACCGGGCCGGCACATGCGACTGTTGGATGGGGCTGGACGGCAAACAGATAACGGCGGGGGGAACGCGCTTCGGCGTTATGCTTATATCGCCGGTATGAAGGCGGCCGGCGCGCACTCCCCGTCTCCCAGATACCATAGATGGGTCTCTCCCGGCGCGTCACCTGCCCCCAGGCCTTTCAGGAGCGTCGATGCCCCCGGCAGAGCGGCCAACTGCCGGGCAAGCGCGCTCTCGATGCGCGTTCCCGTCCTGATAACCGTCACATGCTCCAACTCGATGGCCGTTTGGTCCAGCAGGTAATCCACGTGCCAATGGAGGCTCTTTAGCGTTGGTGGCCGGAGCGATGTGGCTCCTAATCCTGCGGCCGCAAATGCTTTTCCCATCGTCTCGCGGATGAGATGGGGCGGCTTGTCGCCGGTGCGCGTGGCGTGACGCAGCAGCCGCCCGGCCAGCGCCGAAGCGCCCCGCGGCCCCATGGCCGACCCGACGTAGACGTACCAGCCGGGAGAGATGGCGACCGGACGGCCGCCCTGGAAGCGGCCGAACGTTACCGACGCCTGTTCACGCGCTCGCATCCATAACAGATATGCGCCGCGTTGGCCGGTATCGCCCTGGAAGGTGATTGGGTTCATGGTAGTCCGACAGGCCTGCCAAGCCTTAAAGTTGCTCGGTAAGCGCCACCGCCCCCCACAGCGGCGCGTCATCGCCCAGCATCGCCGGAACGACATCGAAGGCGACTTCCGGCAAGGCCGTCGCGCGGGCAGCGCGACGCACTTCTCCCCACCATATCGCGCCTGCCTTCGTCACGCCGCCGCCGAGGATGAACCGCTGCGGGTTGACCAGATTGGCCGCGTTGCCGATGCCCATGCCCAGCGCCCGCGCCCCGCGCAACAAAATTTCCTTCGCCACCGGGTCCCCCGCCGCGGCCGCCACAGCCACATCCTTCCCGGTCACTCCCCCGCTCCCCTTCTCCCTTTCTCCCTTTCCTCCCCGCCCCTCTTCCCAATCCGCCGCCATATACGGCCCCGACGCCAGCCGCTCCACGCAGCCGCGTTTGCCGCACAGGCAGAGCGGGCCGGCCGGATCGACGACCGTGTGGCCGATCTCGCCCGCCATGCCCGCGTGGCCGCGCCACGGCCGCCCGCCCAGAATCCACCCGCCGCCGACACCGGTGCTGACGGTGATGTACATCAGGTCATCGACGCCGCGACCGGCTCCGAAGCGATGCTCACCCAGCGCGGCGACGTTGGCGTCGTTGTCCACGAAGGCGGGGCAGCCGAATTCGTGCGCCACCAGGTCGCGCAGCGGCACGTTCTCCCAGCCGCGCACGTGGTGGGAGAGACGGACGAGGCCGCGCGGGAAATCTACCGGGCCACCGAAGCTGACGCCGACGGTCGCGGGAGAGCGTCCGGCCAACAACTCTCGCGCCAGCCGCAGCATTGCCGCCAGCTCATAGGCCGCGTCGGCATCCGCCGGGGTGAATTCGCGGCGCAATGCCGGCCACTGCGGCCGCTCATCGCCAAGCGCGTCGCGATTGATGACGGCCGCGCTCAGTTTCGTCCCGCCGAAATCAAAAGCCAGGATCAGATCATTCATGAGGTGAATGATAGCAGACTGGTGGGGGGAGGGCAGTGGTCAGTAAGTCAGTAGATCAGTGGGTCAGTAGATCAGTGGGTCAGTGGTCGGCGATTGGCGGTCGGCCGTCATCCTGCCACATGACAGATCGCGCCAAAACAGGTGACGGATGACACTAAGAAGCGGCTGTTGGATATGCAACAATACTAGCGACCGGCGGGAGAGTATCCCACCTCTCCAGCGTTGAGCGCGCCGATCATCCCGGTGGGGGAGCCACATTACCTGCCGGCTCGATATTGCTTAAAAGTCCGGCCGGATATTTAGGAGACACGAATGGCTAAGGATATGGAGGCCTATCTCCAGGACCTGCAAATGCGCCGCGCTTCAGCCGCGGGCACGGAAAAAGACGCGGCCACTCAACACGGCAAGAATCGCCTGACCGCCCGTGAACGGATCGATCTGTTATTTGATCCCGACACGTTTACCGAGATCGACACGCTGGTGTTGCCACGCCACGAAAATTATCCCGGCGGCAAAAGTTCGCGCCTGGGTGACGGCGTTGTGACAGGCTTTGGACTGGTGAACGGCCGGCGGGTGTTCGCTGCTTCTCAGGACGCGGCCGTCATGGGCGGTTCGCTGGGCGAAATGCACGCCAACAAGATCGTCAAGGCGATGCAGATGGCGTTGAAATACGGCTGCCCGTTCATCGCCATCAACGACTCCGGCGGCGCGCGCATCCAGGAAGGGGTGGACAGCCTGGGCGGCTATGCCCGTATCTTCGACGCCAACTGCGAGGCTTCGGGCGTCATCCCGCAGCTGTCGGTCATCATGGGGCCGTGCGCGGGCGGCGCGGTCTATTCGCCCGCCCTGACCGATTTCGTCTTCATGACCAACAACAGTTATATGTTCATTACCGGCCCCGACGTGGTGCGCTCGGTGATGCAGGAAAACGTCAGCTTCGAGGAGTTGGGCGGCGGCATGATGCACAGCGCCGAGAGCGGCGTTTGCCATTTCCTGACCGACGATGATCGCGATTGCCTGGCCCGAGTCCGCACCCTGCTCAGCTATTTGCCCGGCAATAATCAGGATGATCCGCCTTATGTTAAGCCGATGGACGATCCCGAACGCCGTTGCCCTGAGCTAAAGGAGATCGTGCCGACTGATCCCTATAAGGCCTACGACGTGCGTCAGGTCATCGGCAGCGTTGTCGACGATGGCGTGTTCTTCGAAGTTCATCAGTTATGGGCCGAGAATATGGTGGTGGGCTTCGCGCGACTGAATGGCTACGTCGTCGGCATCGTCGCCAACCAGCCGATGGTGCTGGCCGGGTGCATCGACATCAAGGCTTCCATCAAGGCCACCCACTTCATCCGCATTTGCGACGCCTACAACGTGCCCATCATCACGCTCCAGGACGTGCCTGGCTTTCTGCCCGGCAAGGAGCAGGAGTATGGTGGCATCATCCGCAATGGGTCACGCATGATCTACGCCTACAGCGAGGCCACCGTGCCGAAGCTGATGGTGATTTTGCGCAAGAGCTACGGCGGCGCCTACTGCGTCATGAGCAGCAAGGGGCTGCGTGGCGATCTGCTTTATGCCTGGCCCAATGCCGAGATCGCCGTGATGGGCGCGGAAGGGGCGGTGAACATTCTGTTCCGGCGCGAGGTGCAGGCGGCCGAAGACCCCGAAGCCAAGCGGCGCGAGCTAGTGGACGATTACCAGACCAAGTTCAATAACCCGTATGTGGCCGCTGCTCGCGGCCTCATTGACGACGTGATCGATCCGGCCGAGACGCGCCGCGTACTCATTCGCTCGCTTGAGGTGACCCTGTCCAAGCGCGAGCGTCACGTGCCGCGCAAGCACGGGATTTCGCCGATGTAGATCAGGAGCACTACTGAAATGTTCAAAAAAATCCTCATCGCCAACCGCGGCGAGATCGCGGTGCGAATCATCCGCACCTGTCGCGAGATGGGCGTGCGTACCGTGGCCCTCTATGACGCCAGCGATCGCGAGTCGCTCCATGTACGTCTGGCGGACGAATGCGTCCAGCTGCCCGACCATCACGCCTTCATGGATGTGGAGCGGGTTCTCGCTATCGCCCGTGAACAAGGCGCCGACGCTATCCATCCCGGCTATGGTTTCCTGGCCGAGAATGCGATGTTTATTCATGCTTGTGATGCCGCCGGTATCGCCTTCATCGGACCGCCGGCCGAGGTGATCGAGGCGGTGAATACCAAGATCGGCGCGCTGGATAAGGCTCGCGCGGCCGGATTCCCGACGGTGACCTATTCGCGGCGCTCTTTCAGCGAGGATGAGTTTGATGCTCTGGCGGCCGACGCCGCAGCAATTGGGTATCCACTGGTCGTCAAGTCGTGTCGCGGCGGCCGCGGTCGTGGGGAACGACTGGTCAACGACCCGGAGCGATTGCTCGAGGTCGTTCGTCGCGCCCGGGCCGAAGCCAGAGCTATCTACGGCCGCAACGAGCTTTATATCGAGAAGGCGATCCTGCCCGCCCATCAGGTTGGCGTGCAGATCGTGGCCGACCGGCATGGGGATCTCGTCCATCTGGGCGATCGCGAAGGTTCCATCATCCACAGCAACCAGAAGATCGTCGAAGAAGCGCCGGCGCTGTGCCTCTCGCCCGAACGACGCGAGGCGCTGCTGGAAACGGCCGTTCGCCTGGCACGGCTGTTCAACTATCAAAATGTCGGGACGATTGAATTTCTGGTCGATGCCGCCGGAGATTTCTACTTCACCGAGATCAAGGCCCGTATCCAGATCGACCACACTCTGGCGGAGATGACGACTCGTATCGATCTGGTCCGCGAGCAGATTCGCCTGGCTGCGGGGGAACGGCTGGGCTATGGACAGGCTGATGTCGACATTCGCGGCTGCGCGATTATGTGTCGCCTGCAGGCCGAAGACCCATCGCGCCGCTACCTGCCCAGCCCCGGCCATCTGCGGCGGGTGCGCCTGCCGGGTGGCCCCGAGGTGCGCGTCGATACCTACCTCTACTGCGACTCCGAGGTGCCGCCGTTCTACGATCCGCTCATCGCCAAGGTGACGGTATGGGCGACCGACAGGACGGCCGCCATCGATCGGCTGCGCCGCGCTCTGGAAGATTTCGCCATCGTCGGCGCGCCGACGAACCTGCCCTTGTTGATGACGATCCTTCGCGCACCCGATTTCGTCTCCGGCTCGTATGCCACCGACTTTCTGCGCGAGTCACCCGTCGCCAAACCTGCCACCGACATTGAGTTGTTGCGGCGGGATCTGGCCGTGGCCGCAGCCATTCTCCATGCGCGCCGCCATGAAGCATTTGTACCGGAAGTGCCCGAGCAGTGGGCCACAGGATGGCACCGCACCAGCCGCCACATTCAATAGCGCCGGAGGAGAGATATGAACACGCTCCAGGTCACGATTGATGACCATATCTTTACAGTTAAACTGACACCCGCCTCGCGTGGCGGAGAGACCTACGATGTGACTGTTGATGGTCATAATCTGTCGGTCGTCTTGCCGCGGCCAAAGGCTACGGCGGCCGAGATGGAGTGGATGATCATCGACGGCCGCCCTTATGAGATCGTCGCCGACACGAATTTGCAATGGCTCAATGCCTATGACGGGCTGCACACGGTCGAGGTGGAGGATAGCAACCAGCGCGTGGCTCGCCCCCGCAGTGGCGACGGTCGAGTCAAGGCACCTATCCCCGGACTCATCACGCGCGTCCTGGTTGAACCCGGCGCGGCCGTTCAGGCCGGTCAGGCGCTGGTCATCCTCGAAGCCATGAAGATGGAAAACGAGATCCGCGCGCCGTTCGACGGTGTGGTTAGCTCTATTTCCGCGTCCGGGGGGCAGTCGGTGGTGCGAAACCAGGTGCTGGTGGAGATTCAGTAGCTATTTTGAGAAGCAGGTCGGCGCTCGGGCCGAGGTCAATTGGCGCTCAACCGGCGATTCTGACCAGCGTTTCATCCGCGCCGACCTGGTCGCCCACCGCGTAATAGACGGCGTCCACCACGCCGGCGGCGGCGGCGCGGATGGTATGCTCCATCTTCATCGCCTCCAGCTTCATCAGCGGCTGGCCTTCTTCCACGAGCTGTCCAACCTCCACCAGAACGGCCAGCACACGACCGGGCATCGGCGCGCGCAGCGAACGGCCCATATCGGCCGAGCGGCGGGGCGCCGGCAGCAGCGGCAGCGCCGTGATCTGCAGCGCGCCCCAGCCGGCTTTCACCCACCAGTCACCGCCCCGCACAGCCAGGATGAACCTGTGCCGCACCCCGTCGGTGATCAACGCCATCTCGACGCCGTCGAAGCGATCTATCGTGGCGATGACGCTTTCGCCCGATGACAGAGTCGCGCTGAAGCGATTGGGCAGCCAACGCTCCGGCCGCAAGATGACGTCGATGGCTTCGTCGCCGACCCTGAAACGATAAGGGGCGGGCGTGCCGGGGTTATTACGCCAGTAGCCTGGTCCGTCGCCCGCATCGGTGCGGTAGCGGGCCAGCGCAGCGGCGACGAGCGACAGGGCGCGTTTGTCGGTTGATACCGCTGACATGTGTCCATGCTCAACGAGAAAGCTTGTGGTCGTCTCCCCGCTCAGGAATGCCGGCTGATTCAGGATATGAGCCAGACAGGCCTGGTTTGTCTTCAGGCCCAGAAGCGTGGTATTTGCCAACGCGCCTCGCAGGCGACGAATAGCCACATCCCGCGAATCGCCGTGGGCGATGATCTTGGCCAATAGCGGGTCGTAGTCGGTGGTAATTGTGTCGCCCGTCCGGATGCCGTCGTCGATGCGAACGCCCTCGTCCACCGGCGGTTGCCAGTGTAGCACCAGCCCGGTGGCCGGCAGGAAGTCGTTGGCCGGGTCTTCGGCATAGAGTCGCGCTTCGATGGCGTGGCCCTGCGGCTGGATGTCTTTCTGTCCCCAAGGGAGCGCCTCGCCTTGTGCAACGCGTATCTGCCACTCGACGAGATCGATGCCGGTCACCAGTTCCGTCACCGGATGCTCCACTTGCAGGCGAGTGTTCATCTCCAGAAAGTAATAGCGGCCTTCGGCAAACAGGAACTCGACCGTTCCCGCGCCCGTATAACCAATGGCTTCCGCCAGGGCGACGGCCGCCGCGCCCATTGCTGCCCGCAACTCCGGCGTCATGGCGGGCGAGGGCGACTCCTCGATAATCTTCTGGTGGCGGCGCTGGATGGAGCATTCACGCTCGCCGAGGTGGATGACCCGCCCATGCTGATCGCCCAGGATTTGAATCTCGATGTGGCGTGGACGGAGCAAGGCGCGTTCCAGCAGCAGATCGGGCGAACCGAAAGCGGCTGCCGCCTCTCGTCGGGCCGCGGCCAGCGCCTCCGGCAATTCGCCCGGCTTGTGAACGAGGCGCATCCCCTTGCCGCCGCCGCCGGCCGCCGCCTTGACCATCACCGGGTAGCCCAGCGATTCGGCCGCGGCGATGAAAGCCGTGTTGCTCTGGTCGCCGCCGTCGAAGCCGGGCAGCACCGGCAGGCCGAGGTGTTCGGCCAATGCGCGGGCGGCGCGCTTGTCGCCCATCGCGGCGATAGCTTCGGGCGAGGGGCCGATGAAGGTCAGCCCGGCGTCGGCGCAGGCGCGAGCGAAATCGGCGTTCTCGGCCAGAAAGCCGTAGCCGGGATGAATGGCATTGGCCCCCGCGCGGCGGGCCGCGTCAAGGATGGCGGGGATGTTGAGATAGGAGTCGGCCGTCGGGGCAGGGCCAAGACGCACGGCGGCATCGGCCTCTTCCACGTAAGCGCTGCGGGTGTCGGCGTCGGAATAGACAGCCACGGCGCGCAGGCCCAGCTTGTGGCAGGTGCGGATGACGCGGCGGGCGATCTCGCCGCGGTTGGCGATGAGGATGGCTTTGATTTAGATAGACCCCATAAACGTATGTCCGACCAGACCATCCTCGCGGGCGAACGCGCCCATGAGCCATACGCGGCGGATGG
>DAOMSB010000021.1:30922-36403 GCA_035446145.1 Promineifilum sp. (SeqCode)
CCGACCAGACCATCCTCGCGGGCGAACGCGCCCATGAGCCATACGCGGCGGATGGTGAGGAAGGGGTGGATGGCGGCATGCTCGGCGTCACTGAGGGGGCGCACGGAGAAGTATCCGGCAAAGAACGCCTCGGCGCGCTCGGTCGTGGTGTGGATCAGATCGGCGTTGGAGAGGAAGGCGGCGATGTCGTAGGCGCGCCAGCCGGGGCCGCAGAGATCGAAGTTGAAGAAGGTCGGCTGATCCGCTTCTTCGAAATAGACGCTGCTCTGATGAAAGTCGCCGCCGATTGGCCCCCAGCCGTCGGCCGGGAAGTCGGCGATCAACTCCTGCAGTTCGTCGCGAGCTTCTTCGGCCGTTGCCGTTACCAGATCGAGATCGCCGATGTGTTCATTTGTCCAGGAGCGGCCGATGCGCTCCAATGGCCGGTCGAGCAGATAGGCCAGGTCGACCGGCTTGCGCGCGTGGGGCGAGGTGAAATCGTTGGACGCGACATGGATACGAGCCATCATCTCGCCCATTGTGTAGAGTTGTTCAGGGTCTTTCAACGACAGCGGATCGCCATGGGCCAGCGAGAACATCGCGTAATAGCGCGTGCCTTCCGGTGCTTCCAGTCGGGAAAGATAGCCACCGTCTCGTCGTTGAATGGGCCAGGAGACGGGCAGCCCGCGGCCGTGCAGGAAGTTGAGCCAATCCATCTCGTACAGGTAATCCGATTCCGTCCGCCGATAGCGATCGCCTTGCTGGTAAAGGCGAAAGGCGTATTGCCGGCCGTCGCCGGTCGTGATCAGGTAGTGGTCATTGTCCTGGGTGCGCAGCAGCTTGCTGAACAGTTTGCCGCTGACCGGCGCGGGGCAGTCATACCCGGTGGCCACCAGCTCGGCCACGGAATCGGCGGCGATGAAGGAGCGAGCAATGCGAATGGGGGACATGGGTTTTCTCCATTGGTCAGTGTTTAGTAGTTAACAGGTCAGTGAGCAAACCAGTGATGATTTGTAGTTCGTCATTCGCTACCTTGAGGAGATGTTCTCATACTTGGCAATGATACCCAGCATGATCTCATCGGCGCCGGCGCCAATTGATAGCAGGCGCGCATCGCGGAAGTAGCGAGCCATCGGGTATTCTTCCACGTAGCCCATGCCGCCGTGGAATTGCAGGCAGGTGTCGGCCACCTCGCGCGCCAGGCGCCCGGCCTTCAACTTGGCCATTGATACCTCTTTGGTCAGGTCTTCCCCGGCCACCAGCAAGCGCACGCAGTGATAGTTCAGTTGTCGCAGCGCCTCGATCTCCGTTAGCAACTCAGCCAGCCGGAATTGAATCCACTGGTTGTCGATGAGCGGCCGCCCAAACGCCTGTCGTTCGCGGGTGTAATTGATGGTCATGCGCACGACTTTCTCCATCCCGGCCGTGCTCATGAGCGCCCCCGCCAGGCGTTCCTTCTGGAACTGCTTCATCTGCAGGGTGAAGCCCATGCCTTCATCGCCGATGCGATTGGCCTGGGGCACGCGCACATCCTCGAAGGTGAGGATGGCGGTGTCGCTGGCGTGGTTGCCCAGCTTCTCCAGCTTGCGGCTGACGCTGAAGCCGGGGGTGGTCGTGGGGACGATGATGAGCGACATGCCACGGAAGCCGCGCTCGCCGCTTGTGCGGGCCAGCAGGGTGATGAAGTCGGCCTGTGTGCCGTTGGTGATCCACATCTTCGCGCCGTTGATGACGTAATCATCCCCGTCGGCCACGGCGCGGGTGCGAATCGAGGCCACGTCGGAGCCGGCGTCCGGCTCGCTGACGCCGATGGCGCTGACCATCTCTCCGGCGATGGCCGGAACCAGAAAGCGGCGTTTCAGATCGTCGCTGCCGAACTCGGCCAGCGCGGGGGTGGCCATGTCGGTGTGGACGGCAATGCCCATGGGTACGGCGGCGCAATCGGCCCGGCCCAATTCTTCCAGCAGGACAGCGTTATACCAGTAGTCCACCCCACCGCCGCCATATTCTTCGGGATAGTTGAGGCCCAGCAAGCCGAGATCGCCCATCTTCCTTAACACGTCGTGGGCCGGCCAAAGCCGCGCCGCTTCCCACGCCTCGACATAGGGGTTGATCTCCGTGGTGACAAACCGGCGCACCGTTTGCCGGAAGGCCTCTTGTTCGGCAGTGAAGTAGGAGAACATGCGCTGTTCCTTATATCAAATAACTTGACGAAGAGCAGATATGAATGGGAGCCGGGCTGAAAAATGCCGGGTTCTCCTGCCTGTTGATTTATCTGCGATTGATCCGCTTGAAGCCGTCGATCGTGTTGCGCCAGCCAGTGTCGTTGATGCCCGGTTCGAAGGGCAGGTAATAGCTGACGCGATCCAGCAGATCGCCATAGCGGGCGTGGATAATTTCCGGCAGCTGGCCCCAGCGGCCGATGACGGCAAATGTGTCCAGCATTTCATCGGTAATTAGCCGCTTCATGGCTTCCCATTCGCCCGCGCGCGCCATCTGCCCCAACTGGTCGGATACAGCTTCCCAGCCGTGGTGGGCCAGGACGGGCCTGTAGGAAGGGGTGCTCATGTAGAACGACAGCTGCTGGCGCACGTGGTCTTCGGCCATGCGCGCCTCGGCCGGATCGTTGGTAGGGATGACGAACACGGCTGTGTTGATGGAGAAGCCGGAGCGCTTTTTGCCGCCGCGGGCAAGGCCGGATTCGATGACGGGCAAGGCCACATCGCGCAGGTAAGCCAACGAGTGCAGAGCGTGGATGTGTACGCCGTCACAATGCGAACCGGCCAGACGCAACATTTGCTCATTGACGGCAGCAATATAGATCGGCGGCGGCGGGTAATTGATCGGGCCGGGATCAAAGAAGGGGGTCATCAGCGCCAGCTTGTAGAACTCACCCACATAGTCAAGGCGCGTTCCGTTTTGCCAGCAATCCCAGAAGGCGCGGATGGCCTCGATGGTTTCGCGCATCTTCTTGACCGGCTTTTCCCATTTGACGCCGAAGCGCAGGACGTTGTGGGCCTTCACCTGTGGCCCCAGACCCAGCACGAATCGGCCGCGCGAAAAGCGCTGCAAATCCCAGGCGGTGTAGGCCAGGATAGCCGGGCTGCGCGGGAAGGTGACGGCGATAGCCGTACCCAGCGCCAACTTGCTGGTATGCTCGGCGGCCAGCGCGAGGTTGAGGAACGGATCGCTATTGGTTTCGGCTACCCAGAAGCCGTCGAAGCCGAAAGCTTCGGCCGTGGCGGCAAGGGCAGGAATCTGTTCGAGTTTGGGTTGCAGGAAACTGACGTCGAACTTCATGACGCGATTCTTCCCTAAAGCTCCCTCCCGTGTAGCCTGTGATGGGCTAAACGGCCAGGGTGATGACGCCGATGAGGACGACCATGACCAATGACAGGATGCCGCAAGCAGCCAGGATGGCGATCATGATGGCGATAGGCAAAACAATGCTCGGTGGATTTTCAGGATCCATAATACTGCTCCGATTGATGGATATGACTGGATTGTACTCGGGATTGGAGATGGCGCAACGCACTCTCGAAGTGCGCAGCATCGGCTGAGCAATAGTTCGTGAAACAGAACCGGGGGGATCTCTCATGAATGCGGCGGGAATTTTTTGTCGTCGTAAGATGAATTGTAAGCTTGATCTGTATGATTGCTTTAGGGCGGCTTTGTGTCGTCGGTGGCCTGTTTTATCTCGCGATTGCGCCTCGTTGACGTGCCGGGGCGAGAGGGTGATTGGTAAAGAGGCCTTTTATTTCCCCAACCTATTTCAGTACTGTGCAGAGGAGAGATATATGAACGTGTCAAGGTTGCGTAGATTTGTCCCGTTTCTCGTGCTCGCGGCGTTGGTAGTGGTGCTTGTTGCCGCTATTTCGCCGGCGTCAGCCGCGACCCCGTTTTCAAACCAGTTCCCCATTCAGATTTTGGCTGTCAATGACTTCCACGGCAATCTGGAGCCGGGTACATTGAGCTTTACCCTGCCGGACGGCACGCGCGTGCCGGTTGGTGGCGCGGAGTATCTGGCAACCCACATTAAGCAGCTAACTGCGCAAAACCCACGCAACACGGTAGTTGTCTCGGCTGGCGATACGATTGGGGCCAGCCCCTTGCTTTCCGCCCTGTTCCACGACGAACCTACGATTGAAGCGTTCAACGATATGGGTGTGAACTTCAATGCCGTAGGCAATCACGAGTTCGATGAGGGTCTGAATGAACTCCTGCGCATGCAGCGTGGCGGTTGTCATCCGGTCGATGGTTGCCAGGATGGTGACGGATTCGGCGGCGCCGACTTCCGCTATCTGGCCGCGAACGTGTTCTATGAGGGCACGAATCGCACCATTCTCCCGGCCTTCCGGGTTCGCAATTTCCAGCACGGGATCAAGATTGCCTTCATCGGCATGACGCTGGAAGGCACGCCGTCGATCGTTACGCCGTCGGGCGTTGCCGGTCTGGAGTTCCGGGATGAGGCCGACACCGTGAACAATCTCGTTGGTCAGCTGCGTCGGCGGGGTATCCGCAATATCGTCGTCCTGATTCATGAAGGTGGCTTCCCTGCGTCGGGCGGCCTCTATAATGAGTGCCCCGGCGTTTCCGGCCCCATCGTCGATATCGTGGAACGCACGAACCAGGAAGTTGACCTGTTCGTCACCGGCCATACCCATCAGGCATACAACTGCGTGATCGACGGCCGCGTTGTGACCAGCGCCTCGTCCTTTGGCCGCGCGCTGTCGAAGATCGATGTGGTGGTTGGCCGGCGCACGGGCCTGATTCAGTCCATCACGGCCAATAACATGCTCGTGACGCGCGATGTGGCTCCCGATTCGGCGATGACCGCCCTGATCGCCAAGTACAACGCCATCGCCGCGCCGTTGGCTAACCGGATCATCGGCCAGATCACGGCCGACATTCTCCGCGCGGCCAATCCCGCCGGCGAATCCGCCCTGGGTGATGTCATTGCCGACGCGCAGCTGGACGCCACTGACGATCCCGGCTTTGGCGATGCTGTTATCGCCTTCATGAACCCCGGCGGTATCCGCGCCGATCTGACCTACGCAGGTAGCGCCGCCGGCGAGGATGACGGCAACGTGACCTACGGCGAGTCGTTCACTGTGCAGCCGTTCGGCAACAGCCTCGTCACCAAGACGATGACTGGTGAGCAGATCAAGATGTTGCTGGAGCAGCAGTTCGATAACCCGGGCGTGGGCCAGAACCGCATCCTGCAGATCTCGGAAGGGTTCAGCTATTCCTGGAGCGTGAGCGCGCCGAAGGGCAGCAAGGTTTCCGACGTCATGCTCAATGGCGCACCGCTGGATATGGGCGCCAGCTATCGCGTGACCATGAACAGCTTCCTGGCTGATGGTGGCGACGGCTTCTCGGCCTTCCGGTTGGGCACCAACCCGCTGGGTGGCGCTGTCGATACCGACGCACTGGAAGATTACTTCGTTGCCAACTCCCCGGTTGCGCCCGGTCCGATGGATCGCATCACGCAGCTGCCGTAAG
>DAOMSB010000022.1:0-35865 GCA_035446145.1 Promineifilum sp. (SeqCode)
GTCATTAGGATCTCCTCGGAAATAGTTATGTGGGATAGGGTGGAAATGAACAGGCTATCGGCCTGTGATTTGGCCGGGTCAGATTATCCGCCTATTCATATTATAGCGCGAATAGGGTGATATCTGCCAATCGTGGGCCTGGGAAAGCGGATCGTTAACTTAAGTTGTCTCGTTACGAAAAAAGCGCCGGGCTAAATTGTGTTTAGTCACACCTTTAGCCCAGCGCTTTTAGTGAACCGGTTGATTCGGAGCGACGTTATCCGCCAAGAGAGTCGAGGGAAATCTGGGCCGGGTAGAAGTTCGCGTTGACGGACAAGGCGGTCCGATAGGCGGTGATAGCGCCGCTGACATCACCCAGATAGGCCAGAGCATGCCCCTTATACCAGAAGGTCTCCTCGACGTTACGGCCGCCCTGGGTCGCCAGCGTCGCATCGGCCAGGTCGATGATATCCTGAAAACGATCCGTCCTTAAATAGGCCAGATAAGGCTCGAACTGATACCACAACATGCGCGGCGGCAGGCCGATTTCGCGCGCTCTGTCGAAGGCTTGCACGCCACCCTGGTAATACTTCGCTTCGCCGGTCAGGCCCCCGATTCGAGTTAGGGCCGTGCCGAGGTTGAACCAGGAGAAGACATCATCAGGGCGATCGGTGGTCTCTTGCTCGGCCATTGCCGCGACCTTCTGCCACATCTTGATGTCGTCGAACATTTCCTCGCCCATCAGCGACTTGACCGTTTCTTCCTGCTCCGGCCGATAGACGATGTAGAAAGTGTTGTTGAACTGTTGCCAAAAGGGCAGGAAGTCGCGATAGGCATCGGTGCGGCCGCTGCCGTCGAACGGACCGAGGTAGCTGTCCTGGCTATAAAGCTCTTCCAGATCGTCGTCGTACCCATACAGGGTCAAATAATGTCCCCACCAGCCCGACTCCGGCAATTCGTATCCCTTTTCGATCACGACGGGAAAGCCTGCCGCGAGGAAGCGCTTGAGCATTTCGAGATCGCCACCGCTGCGGGTGATTGCTTTATATCCGGGCATTTGTTCATTGACATAATCTGAAATCTGCCATGGGCTGACGTTGCGGTCTTCGGGGTTCGGTTTCAGGTACGAGGCAACGTCTTCCTGGGTAATATCGGATCCGTACCAGTTCAATACCTGGGTCAGATTGGCCGGGCCGCAGTTGTTGAAGGACTGCTTGACCACCCCCATATCTTCAAGAACGACCCGGCTGGGTAGCGGCATGGGAGTGGGTGTCGGAGCCGGCGTGGTTGTTGGTGCAGGAGTGGGCGAGGCGACCGGTTCGGCCGGCGCGTCAGTTGCATCGACAGCCGGAGCAGCAGGTGTGGCGGCTTGTGGCAGTTCGATGGCTTCCACTGCGTCACCGGCCAAGGTGGCGACCGGTTGTTCAGCGATCAGCGATGAGATGTCAATCTGGGTTCCAGAGGTCTGTTGGGCGGCCGGCAGCGCGGTAGCTACGGGAGCCACCTGGGCGATCACGCTCTCAGAGATTTTACCCATTGCCGGGTAGTTCTCCTGCAGCCACACCCGGTAGCGGCCGGGAACGGCTTGTACCACGGCCGGTAAGGCCAACAGGCCGAGGATTAACAACATCTGTCCTACAGCGACGAGCAGGATAATCGATTTGGTACGTTTACGCATGATAAATAGTGTTCTCCGTCTCCCGGCGCGTCACTCGTCAGCCCCCGGCCGCAAGACCGGCCAGAGCATCCGAGGCTGGAGTGAAATTGGGATTGAAGCCAATTGCTTTCTCCAGATTATCGCGTGCGGATGTGTCATCACCCAGGGCCGCTTGCGCCAGACCCAGGTAGTAGAATGATTCTTCAAAATAGGGGCGATCCTTGAGCGTGGTATCGGCCAGCAGGACGATATCCTCATAGCGCCCGGTCCGGTAATAGGCCTCGTAGGGGCCGAACTGATACCACAACATTCGCCAGGGCAGGCCGATTGCCCGTGCCTGATCAAAGGCGACGGCCGCGTCTTCAAATTGTCCCAGCGCGTTATAACTGGTGCCCAGATTGAACCAATAGAAAGCGTTGGCGGCGTCACGCCGGGCGTCGGCCTGGGCGCGCTCCAGGCTCCGCTGCCACATGATCCCGTCGTCCACGTCCTCGCCCAACAGGTCACGAACCAGGCTCTCCTGCTCGGCCGTATACAGCACGATGAAAGAGCGGTTGAACTGTGCCCAATAGGCTTCCAGTTCGTCATAAGTCAGGACGCGGCCGTTGGGATCGGCATTGGTCTGCGGGATTTCACTGGTGCCCAGCCATGAGTCGTAGACCCAAATCTGGCCGGTAGCGTCATCGTAGGCAACCGGCAGCAAATAATGGCCATACCAACCCAGCCAACGATATTCGCCGGGCGGATCAAGCCCGATCTCAATAATGACAGGGATGTCGTTGGCCAGGAATCGCTTAAGGAGGTTCAGATCGCCATTAACCCTGGCCATTCCCCGCAGACCATCCTGCGCGTTGACGAATTGGGCCATCTCTTGCGGCGTAACGTTGCGATCTTCCGGATTCGGTCGGAGTATCTGCGCCGTGTCGCGTTGGCTATGGATCCGCCCAAAATGGGTCAGAGCCATGACCATCGTCGCCGGCCCACAGTTATTCCATTCCTGGTAGACATGGGTGAAGCCGGTCATTCGCGCGGCGGTAGGGACGGGCCAAGGAGTTGCCGTGGGTGGCGGCGTGGTCGTCGGGCTGGGCACAACCGGCGCAGCGACCGGGGTTGAATCTGCCTCAGGGGCAACGGCTTGGGATGTTGGGTCGGCCGTCGCCGTGGCCATAATAATGGCGGGCGGGGGCATGTCGCGGGCGATGAGGCCAGCGGCGGCATCGGGCGCGGCAACAGTCGGCAGGATGGGGACCGAATCGACCGGCAAGGCCAACGCCTGCAAAGGCTCCGGCAAACGCATGGCGTAACGCGTCGGGAGTTTGCGTAATATGGACGGCACAATACCGATCGCTATGATTCCCGCCACAACAAGGACGAGAAGTAAGAGTAGCCGGTTTCTTCGCATGGATTCATCGATCGCGGGTCATTCAACCCGACCGGAGAGGATTGTAGCGTATTGTCAAAGGCGGTGGAAGATGAGCGCGGATTGGTTCAGCATATTCTAACGCCGCCGCAAGGGCCTTTGTGCAATGGAGAATAACCCGGTATATCGCGTTTTCTCGGTTAATCGGCAGCTAATCACCGGCGTTTGGTTTATTTTGTATCCAGACCGCCACGCCCAGGATCAGGAAGAAGACAAAGCTGAGGTCGATGAGGAAGAAGCTGTGGTCTACCAGGCCATGAGCCAGCATAGCCGCCAGCGAACCGGCAAACCCAACCGCTACCGGCAGCCATTGTGCGTTGGCTTGCGCAATTCCACGACGTAACGCGCTGAACGCTTCCCATATGAGCCACCCCCCGGCGAGCAGCCCCAGCAGGCCGAGCCGGGTGGCGAAGTCGAGGATGATATTATGGGGATGGCTCAAGTTCGGTTCTTGCCAGGCGGCATCGAGGATGTAGCGGCCGCGGTAGAGATAGAGGAAGTTGTCAAGCCCGACCCCCAGCCAGGGATGTTCGGTGAACATATTGACCGCGGAGCGCCAGAGATTGACGCGAAACACACCGGTTGCGCCGAAAAAATCGAGCCGCGCGGCTAACGCGGGAACTCGACTCGCCACAAGAAGCGCGCCTGTTCCGGCCATTAACCCCACGACCAGCCAGGGCCAGGTGCGCCGGCCGGCTCGCCTCTGCCATACCCAGAACACCACGATGAGCGATGCCGGGATGCCCAGGAACAGCGCCCCCTTGCTGAATGTGAGCAGCAAGGCAAGAGCCACCGGGGCAAGCGCGAGACCATAAAGTAGCCGGCGAGAACCGTGAGTGGCGCGCGTGCCGAGGAGCAGAATGGCGACCAACAAGGGGAGCAGCCGATCCAGATAGAGGGCCACGTTGTTGGGCGAGCCATAGATCGAGCGAAGACGCATCAGTCCACCTTCGGCCGTGATCAGGTCTTGGCCGGTGGCATATTGCCACAAGCCGTAGAGGGCAATAATCAGCCCGCTCACCACAAAGGCATCGAGCACGATCCATAGCTCCTTGTCATGCAGTTTGGTCCCGCGCAGCAACATGTAAAACAGGACGGGTTCGAGAATGACGACGCGCCATTCGCTGAGAGCCACCCCCTGAAATTCGGCGACAAAGAGGGAGAGAGTGGCAATAATCAGGAACGCCACAACTGCCCAGTCCGGTCGCGACAGTTTGGGCCATGAGAAATGGGCCGTCCCTCGTCGCGCAGCCATCCCCTTGTCAAGGGCGAACCTCGTTAGCCATGCGCCTGTGGCGACGAGCGTGAAGATCTCTACCGGAGAGAAGCTGTAGCCCAGTATGGGTTTAGGCAGAGGCGGCACGTAAAACGGCATTGTCAGGGCGATCAGGACGACACCCCAGGCCGGGCGTAACACCAACAGAATGAACAGCACACCCAGAGCCAGCGCAAACAATACGAAGGACGGAGTGACATAGAACACGGCCGCAGCCGCGGCCGTGGCGACCAGCTGTCCGGCATCTCCCAGCCGCCGGTATATACCCAGAGCGTCCGAACCCCAGGTTAGCCAGCCGGTGAGCGCCACAAGCGCCGCCGCGCCGGCCGTCAGCAGCAACTGCGCCCTGTCAGACAGGCGAGAAAAAGCAGCTCCGGTGGCGCGCCCTGTCGCGCCCCATTCGGCGCGCCGGGCACAATACCAAGTGAGGCCGAACGAAACGAGGGCCGTCACCCAAAGTGCCATCCGAATCCATGGACTGGATACCTCAGTCGGAGTATAGCCCACGCTGAACCCGTTCAACGCCCACTGATCCCAGCCGCGCGCGGCGGTGATCTCCAATGTGTGCGGGCCGGGCGGCAGATCGCGAGCCACCCATTCCGTGCTGATAAAGTCCTGGGTCGGGTCGGGCGAAGTGAGGATGAGCATTGCTCCGTTCTCATCTCGCGGCAAGGCATTGGCGGGCTGCCCGTCAACCGTGGCGTACAGTCGCGCGCGAAAGTCGGCCCGTCGCACGCGCAACCCGACATCGGTGCCCCAAAACGTGAAGCGAGCCGCGTCGCCCGATTGGCCGATGTCGGCGCCGAATTCAGGCGAGAACTCCCAATCGCCGCTGAACTCCTGGGCCGGATCGTCCGGGCGGGCCAGATGAAAGCCCGGCATCGCCACCTCGGCCAGTTGCGCGGCCAAATAGTTGGTCAGAGCGGCGGCCGTCTGGCGATTGGCGATGCTGAACCCCCATCGCGGATTATCCACCGGCACGTTCGGCTCCCAATTTTCAAGGAACATCAGGCCCATCCATGGCCATTCGCGACGAGCGCGGTCGAACGCGGCCGTGGTGTGGGCTGCCTGTTCCGCTTCGCTGGTTTGCCCCCATATCGATGGCCGCCCCGTCCAGCCTTCGGGCAGGCTGTTCCAGCCCCAGTTGCCGGCCCAGATTGCTTTGTGGCCGTCTCCTTGGGTCACCATCAGTTCACGCAACATGATCGGGCGGCTGAAATTGAGGAGCGCCGGCTCGACGGCCCTGTCGTCGGGGCCGGTGTCGAAGCCGTAGGGTTTGGCGGCGACGATGTCGAAAGAGTCGGCCGCGCCCGCTTCGTAGAGCGCCTGCAGGAATAATGTTTCCGACAAGTTATCCGGGCCGGTCTCGGTGGTGGGCGCGAGCGGCGCGGCGACGATCATGGCATCGGGGTCATTGGCCCGAACTCTCTCGGCGGCGGCCGTTAGCAGGGCGGCATAATGATTGGGGTTGACCGGTTGGCCACCCCAATGGCTGGTCAGGTTTGGCTCGTCCCAGATGATGTAATGGGAGATAGAATCCCCATAGCGTTGGGCGAACTCACCGGCCCAATCCGCGTAAAGAATGACATCTTCGGGCGGCATGAATCCGTTGGCAGAATTGCCGTCGAGCAGGGGGACGAGCGACAGGCCCTGATCGCGAATCGCGCTGACCATCCGATCGGCCGTTTCCCACTGATAATCTTCGCGATAGTAAAACGGCTGTTTGACGTATTCGATTCCCAACCCTTTGATGGCCGATAAGGTTTCCTCTATATCATCGCCATCATAGCGCTCCAGTTCGACGTTGATCCCCAGGCGCGCGCCGCCGTTCTGGATTGGCTCCGGCAGTCCGGCGGGAATGCCGCGCATCAGGAATGTATCGCGCGCGGACAGGGCGCCCAGCGTCAACAACGATAGCGCGGCAAGGAGCAGCATCACAATGGTGATGGCTCGCCAACGGGTAGGGGAGGAGGGGGAACTCGTGGTGGACACGTTTTTGTGATCGATCAGGGTTGGGACGCAGGCGTGAGGGACGTCCACGTCGGATGGCTGCTCACCGTGTCATCAGCTCCGGCGCGGAACAAGTCGTTGGACACCCGATCGAGTATGTGCAGCTCTTCGTCGAAGATGAACGCGATCAGGTTTGGGTCCGGCCCCCATGCCAGTGCGTGACGGGTGCGATCGAAGGCCCCCGTCTCTCCTTCAGGTGGAAAAACCCGCGACTTATTGCTGCCGTCGCTCTCGGCCAGCCATAAGGCGTAGCTGCTCTCTTCGCCCGCGGTTGGTTCAACCGCCTGCAGATAGGCAATGCTTGCCTGTGGCAAAGCAACCGCGGGCGACCAAACGGCGGCGGCCCACATGCCGACATTCTCCGCGAACTGTATTGTGTCGGTGGTTGTCGTGTCGGTCAGCCATAAATCGAAGCGCTCGTTTTCGGCCGAATAAGCGGTGTAACTCAGTAGGCGACCATCGGCCGACCACCCCAAATTCGGCAGCCAGGCCCAATCCGCGCCCGTTTCATAGGCTGTGAAACTGTGCAGGACGGTGCGAGACGGTGGAGCTAACGCTTCGTCTCCGGCCGGATCGGTTGAGGGAACAGCGAGGACGCCGATCTCATCGGCGAAAGCGTAGGCGATCCGGTCGCCGCCGGGTGCCCAGGCGTAGATGCCGCCCCACCAGCCGAAGGTCGCCGCAGCGGATTCAACAATCCTGACGGGCGCGGTTTGTTGGCCCTCGACCGGGAGCGATAACAGCCACAGATCATTGAGCGCTTCCCAGCCCGGTGGGAGAGGGACGGATCGGGCCGTCGTGTAAGCGATGCGCGGCAGTTCCACGGCCGACGGGTCCCATCCCGCCCACAGGACGTTCTCGATTTGCAGCGCTCGCCCTACAGCGCCCGGTTGTGTCTCGATGACCTGGAGTTCGTTGCCGAATGTTTCCTCGCCGCTATCCTCGCGGTCGAGCGTGTAAAGAAGATACCGCCCATCTGGCGATAATTCGAAGACGCGGCCGTCAAGAGTCCCGGCGATCTCCAATTGGCTGGGGGTGTCGGTGGTGCCGTCGAAGAGAATAGCTCGGCCGTTGCTGAGATAGGCCAGCTTGCCGGTGATAGCCATCGCCTCGCGATCTTGGCCGACGCCAATCATCACTATCTCATCCACGGCCGGCTCTATCACCCGAACGGATGTGGGCCAGCGCTCGGCCTCCAATCCGTCGCGGAACACGATACGCACGCTGACTTCCTGCAGGCCGGGCGTTCCTGTCTGCAAGAGTCGGGGCGCGTCAGTAGGCGACATCTCGGCACTGCGCACGATGCGGCGGCCGTAAGGAACGCTTTCGGGGATGATTTCGAGTGTTTCCGTCACGCGAACGATGGTGATGGTGAGTGGCGAGACCCCGCCGTCCTTGGGGAGCGCACTCGATAGCGGCGGGTCAACCTCATCGGCCGAGTTCACATCGATGCCCGTCTGTTTAAGCGCTTCTCCCACGGTGGCAGCTGTTGTAGTTAGCTGCCGCGTCTCGCCATCGACGCGCACTTCCAGGGAACTGATCGCGGGTGGGGCGGCCGACAACGATTGAACAGGTGAGGCGGATGTTTTGCACGAGGACAAGAAAAGCAGGCAGGCCGCGAAAACGCACAGCAGACCTGCCCGCCCATCAAGTGGATTGAGGAACGCAGAACGCCGCAAAATAGTTGCACTACCTAGGCCGCGAGCCACGCATCGCGGACTTCAGGACTCAGATCGCGGCCCACTTCGTGGATCAAGTTGCCGTCGAGCAGTTTTTTGATCTGGTGAAAAACAAGCCGCGTTCTGGTCTCGGCGACGGCGGCGTCTGTATTGCCGCTGTTACGGGCCACATCCTTGGCGAAGTCGTGGAGCGACAGGTTCTTGTGACGAATGTTGATTAATCGCCAGCCGCGCTTCAGAGAGTTGGCCAGATCCTTGGGCAGGGATTTGGCCAGGTCGCGTTTCACGCTGCCGCTAAGATTGAATCCGAGTGTGTGGAGCACGGCGAATGTGAGGCGAGAGGCATGCTGGGGAGTCCGCAGATTCCCGGCTTGCATCATGGATTGGTAAAAGGCATCAAGATCGATTGCGGTTGATGGGTTGCTCATAAAAATCACTGCCTGGATTGACTTGAAATATTTTGTCGCTATACTTCTATATTCGATCTGGTTTCACAGATTATAGCCGACAAGTCATTTAATAAGGAATATATCCGCAGCGGCAGTGGCGATCAAATGAGTTGGCCACATTCGTTGAGCACGCGTGTTGGGCACCGATAGTGAACATCGCAGGTGCCTACGCCGAAAATTTCCAGGCCGCTGCAGACAAGGGTAGACAGAGCATGAGTGAGAGAATCGTTATTGAAGCAGAACCGCGCGAGATTATCGGCAAGCAGACCAATAAGCTGCGGCGCGATGGCTGGATTCCCGGCGTCATCTACGGGCGCAAGACGCACACAAGCGTCCAGATGGAGCAAAAAGCCCTGCGTCGCGCTCTGCGCGTGGTCGGGACTGCTCATCTGGCCGACCTGTCGTTGAATGGCACGACCCACACGGTGCTGGTTCGCGAGATCCAGCAGCACGCTACGCGTGGCGATATCGTTCATGTCGATTTCCTGGAAGTCGATATGAAGACGAAATTGCGCTCTTCGGCCGAAATAGTCGGCACCGGCGTATCTGCGCCCGAGGCCGCGGGCCTGGGTGATGTCACCATCCTGACCCACTCCGTCGAAATCGAGTGTTTGCCCGACGATCTCGTATCCGAGATCGAATTCAATATGGCGCTCATCGCTACGCCCGATGATGTGGTGTACGTCAAGGACCTGGTCGCGCCGAAGGGTGTTGAGATCCTCGACGATCCTGAAACGGTAATCGCCCGCTTTGAGTATGTCGCCACGGGAGACGAAGACCTGGGCGATGGCGCTTCGGCCGAGGATGTCGAAATCATCTCCAGGGGCAAGAAGGAAGACGGGGACTTTTAGTCTGCTTCTGCCGTGACCCGAACGCAGCGAATCGCACTTGTCGTTATCCTGCTGTCGGCCGTCACGTTGCGTTTGACCGGCCTGGATTGGGATGGCTTTCAACATCACCATCCGGATGAACGATATATCACGTGGGTAGCCACGACGATCGAGTTTCCCTCGATTGGACAAATAACCGAAGCCGCGCAGTGGCGGCCGGAAACATCGACATTCAATCCCTTCCACTGGCCCCCTGGGGCCGGCAGTGAAGGGATTGTTGTTTTGCAGGGGGAGCCACGCGATTTCGCCTATGGTCATGTGCCGCTGTATCTGGGTGTGGCCGCGACCAGGTTGGTGGAATGGGTGGCCCCGCCTCTGTTGCGCCTATTGCCTGCGGACTGGAGCCTGACTGCCGATGTGCTGAACGGAGCAGGGCGGATCGAATTCCATCATCTGGCGGCCGTTGGTCGATTCCTGACTGCGTTGTTCGACGCCGGCACTGTCTTGTTCATCTTTCTGTTGGGGCGAAGGTTATATGGTGTTGCGGCGGGGTTGTTGGCGGCGGCCTTGCTGTCCGTGACCGTGCTGCATATTCAACTCGCCCATTTCTTCACCAGCGATCCGTATCTCACATTCTTCGTGGTGGCTGCCGTCTATTTCATGGTCGCCGCGCACGGAGACTGGGCGGCAGGGCCGGCTGGCGAAGGGCGGGGAAAGTGGTATTTCATCCTGGCCGCGATTATGGTGGGGCTGGCCATCGGCTCGAAGTTCACGGCCGTCTTGCTCAGCCTGCCGTTGCTGTGGACGGCCGCGGCTATCGGCCCTTCAAGTCGACGCCGTTATTGGGCGCTCCTCGGAATCGTCGTTGCCGCCCTTGCCTTTGCGCTAACCAACCCCTTTGCCGTGCTGGATTGGACCTGCACCCCGCCGAGCACCGGCGGTGGGGAAAGCGGGTTGTCGGCTACGCTATCGAGGTCTTGCTATATCCAGAACATTTTGACCCAGAACGCCATGGTCAGTGGTCGGGCTGATTTGGGGTTTACCCGTCAGTACGCCGGGACGATACCCTATGTGTACTTTGGCGAAATGCTTGTCCGTTGGGGGTTAGGTCCGCTACTTGGGCTGGTGGCTTTGGCCGGTTTGGCAGTGTCAGCATGGGATGTCGCTCGCTCACTCCGTGGCGTGGCGGGCATCAATGAGGCTCTGCAACGCTTGCTGCGCCAACCGGTCGTCATCGTGCTGCTGTGGGTCCTGCCTTATCTGCTTCTGACCGGCGGCTTCTACGTGAAGTTCCTGCGCTATATGCAGCCGATCGCTCCCTTTCTGATCCTCTTCGGCGCGGCTCTTCTCTGGCGGGTGCGCCGGCCGTCTGTCCGTTATGCCCTTGCCGGGATCGTCCTGATTGGGACAACGCTCTATGCCGTCGCATTCGTCAATCTCTACCGCGCGGAGCATCCCTGGAACGCCGCGTCGCGCTGGATATATGAGAATGTTCCCCCAGGGACGAGGATCCTCAGCGAGCAGTGGGATGATTTCTTGCCCGTTAATCTGGTCGTTGATGGGGAGCAGCGCTCGCGCAAGGAATACCCCAATGCAGAGCTAACCTGGCTGACGTTCCCGGACGCGGCCGATAACGAGGAGCATCTGCTGGCCAATCTTGAGTTGTTGGCCGATAGTGAGTATCTTACTGTTCTGTCGAATCGTGTCTATGGCGTGGTACCGCGACTGCCGGAACGGTATCCCCTGTCGGGTCAGTATCACCAGCTTCTTTTCGACGGCACGCTCGGCTATGAGCTGGTTTGGGTAGGCAGTCGATCGCCCCGGCTATGGGGCGTTGAGTTGCAGGCGGATACGTTTTCGTGGCCTGGCTTGCGGCCGCCAATGGCGGTGAGCGAGTATCTGAACCGGTCTCGCAGCATTTCTCCTGGGCGCGCCGACGAGAGCTTTATCGTGTATGATCAGCCGTTAACGATGATATTTCGCAATACGGGAAGATTATCGGCTGAAGATATGATGGCCGCTTTCAATTTGGCCGATGATTAACCCTGCAATCAGCAACAGAGGCCAGGAGAAGAAAACATACAAGATGGGCCGCCGCTATTTGTTTCTGACTGTTTTCGTGGCTGGAATGAGCACACTGGCGATTGAGTTCACCGCCAGCCGGTTGCTGCAGACCGTCTATGGAACGTCAAACATTGTCTGGGCCAACGTGATTGGCCTGGTGCTGCTTTCGCTGACTGCCGGCTATTTCATCGGCGGTCGTGTGGCAGACCGTTATCCGGTGGCTTCTGTGTTTTATGGGCTAGTGACCGCGGCCGGGTTCGCCGCCATCTTCTTTCTTCTGCTGACCGGGGCCATCCTGCGCGACGCTTCCGCGGCCCTGGCGGTCATGAACGTCAATGCGGTGGCCGGTTCACTGGTGCTGGTCGTTCTCGCGCTGGTTGTGCCGGTGACGCTTCTCGGCTGCCTCTCCCCGTTTGCCATTCGCCTGGCCGTGCAGGATGTCAGCGAGGCGGGGCGGATCAGCGGCCGTGTCTACGCGATCTCGACGCTGGGCAGCTTGTTGGGCACGTACTTGCCTGTTTTGATTATTATCCCGCTCGCGGGGTCGCGGCTGGCCTCGGTGATCTTCGGTTCGGCTCTACTAGTTGTGGGTCTGGTGGGTTTGTGGCGCTCCACGGGTAATCAAGCAGCGCGGTTAGGGTCACTCATACTGCCGCTTCTGTTGTTGCCGGCCCTGGCTTTCTGGCTGCGTGGCGGCATTAAGACCTATGCCGGTCAACTCTATGAGACCGAGTCGGCTTATAACTACATTCAGGTGATTCGCCGGGGCGATTGCAATTACCTGCTGCTGAACGAGGGGCAGGCGTACCATTCGTTCTATTGCGATGGCGGCCGTGTCCCGGAGATCTCCGTATGGAGCGTCATGCTGGCCGCTCCCTACTTCAACGCCGATCCCGCCCCGCCGAAGCGGATGGCGGTAGTTGGGCTGGCCGCGGGCACGATCCCCAAGCAGTTCACTCGCGTCTTTGGCCCCATTGAGATAGACGGCATTGAGCTTGACCCGGCCATTATCGATGCCGGCCGCAAGTATTTCGCGCTCAACGAGCCGAATATTCGAGCGATAACCGGCGACGGACGATACGAATTGTCCCGATTATCTGGGCCTTATGACGTCATAACGATCGATGCCTATAAGGTGCCCTATATCCCCTGGCATCTGACAACCCGCGAGTTTTTCATCGAGGCGAGCGACCGTTTGAGCGAGCGTGGCGTGTTGGCGATCAATGTCGGCCGCGTGCCCGATGATCGGCGGCTGATTGATGCCGTCGGCGCGACGCTGCTGTCCGTCTTCCCCACCGTTCACGCTATCGACGTCCCCGGAACATTGAATACAATCCTGGTGGCGACAAAGCAGCCGACGACGATTGGCGATCTGCGAGCTAACCTGACGGCGTTGGCCGATAGCGAAGACCCGTTGCTGCGCGACGCGCTGGCCACCGCCGCGGCCAATATTGCTCCGTTAGGAAGCGGCGGGCCGGTGATGACCGATGATCTCGCGCCGATCGAATTCATCAGTGATTCCATCGTCGTTCGCTATCTGCTGGATGCAGGCCCTTCCGGCCTGGGAACGCTGGGGCAGTGATGCAATTGAGGTAATGAATTGGAAAACAAGGCACTCTCAACGATTATTCGCTGGCTGGTCATTCTGACGATGCCCTTCTTTCTGGGCATGGGAACGATTCGGGCGATTATTGCCTGGGACTATCCGGCATTTGAATATCAGCGCATTCCCCCGGACATCTACGGTTTCGCCCCCGAGCAGCGACTGGCGCTGGCTCGCGGAACGCTGGATTATCTGCAACGATCGGAGCCGGCCAATGAAGTCATCTATATGCTGGAGGATCTCCGCCTGCCCGGCACCGATTTTTCGCTCTATAACGCGAATGAGATCAGCCACATGATCGACGTCAAGGTCATTGCCGATGCAATGAAACAGGTAGCCTATATTACCGGGGCGATTGCCCTTGGTGGTCTGGCGATCCTTCTCATTCCTGGGCGGACGCGACATTTCGGCTGGCGAACACTGATGTTCGCGGGATTGGCCACGGTCATTGTGCTGGTGGTGATTGGATTGGCTATTTTGGTCGCCTGGCCGATCTTCTTCGTTCAGTTCCACGAGCTGCTCTTTCCACCCGGGACTTGGACCTTCGCCTATAGTGATTCGCTGATTCGCTTGTTTCCGGAGCAGTTCTGGTTCGATTTCGGGGTTCTGATCAGCGGGGCGACGCTGGTATTGGGCGTTGTTGTCACTCTGATTGGCTATGTGATGAGCCGCCGCACCGCGAGAGCGTAATTATTCGCCGGCCAACTGATGGAAATCACTGGCCCACAACCAGTTCAACCCAATTGACCCGGCCCGGATAAACCCACAAGTCGGCCGTGAAGCGACGGCCGCCGGTCTCGACGATGGCCTGATAGAAGCCCGGAACGACATCATCCATGACGAAATTTTCGCCCAGGGTCAAATCACTGTTTGGCTCTCCCTGGGCATAAGAGGTCGTGGCGGTATAGGGAGCGGTGGCATCCACCCGCACCAGCGAGATCGGCGCTTCGAACAACAACTGACCGTCCGGGGCGATGATCCGGCCGGCGACGACGCCGGTTTGAGGCAACGGTTCCAGCCACAACAGAGGATTGCGAGTGGCGGCATAGTCGTTTTGGCCGACCCTGACCTCAAGATGCAGGTGTGGCCCGTCGGCCACGCCACTGGCTCCCGAGAGGCCCAGCACATCACCACGCGCTACCCGCTGGCCGGGCGCAACAAGCACTTCGGACAGGTGGCCGTAGAGCGCGAACAATGGGGTTGCGCCGTCGCTGTCCAGCTCGATGACGACGAGGTTGCCGTAGAAGTTCTCTTGTGGCCCATAAGCCACAGTCGCGTCGTTCCCGGCGACGACGACCGTGCCGGACGAGACAGCCAGAACCGGCGTCCCGACGGGCACGACGAACTCGACCCCCGTGTGCGGCCGAAGTACGCCGCCGCGCGTGCTGCCATATGGGTAAGCCTTGTCGGTCCAGGCCGGGCCGCTCATCGGCACCGGCCGCTGGAGCCATAGCTGCTCACCTGCGACAGCCGGCGGTGGCGGGGGTGGGGTGAAGGTTGGCTGGGGTGTCTCGGTTGGCGGTATTTCCTCGGTTCCCGGTGTGGATAGGGCTTCTATCGTTGGCGTGGCGGTGGGAGCGCTGGTCGGTGAGGGCGGGGCCGCGATAGTCGCTACGATGACCGGCTGAGGCTGGCCCAGGGTGGGGGGCACTACCGGAGCCGGCGCGGCCGATTCGGCGGTCGGAGATGGTTCCGCGATCTCTGCAACCTCGGTCCGTGCCGGGCGGCAGGCAGCCAAAGAGACAAGCAATAGAAGACCGGCGACGAGAAACAGGCCGCCGATCTTTCTTTTTTGGAAAAACAATCTAAAAGCCCCCGCGCTCCTTGGCGATGGCGATGGTCGATTGAGCCAATTCCTCAGCCTCGGCGATCAAGGAAACGACCTCGGCGGCCCATCGGTCGGCCAGTTCACGATTCTTCAGGTTGACGCTATTAATCTTGACGTTCAACCCGGCGCCGTGGACCGCGGCACGGGCCATGATGGTGCCCACGGCCGCGTCGGTGGCGGCGTTGACGTTGCCGATAGTGGCGATTGTTTTGGCGAGCTTGCTCGCGTCCCGGCTCAGCCGCGCCACGCGAAGGGGAACTTCGCCGGCGTGGGTGGTGGCCGCTTCCAGCGCGATCGCCTTCTCTTCCTCGCCCAATTCCTTGTTACGAAAAACCGCCAGAATCCCTTCGAAGGACGCGGAGTCTTCTTCGATGGCCGCGGTTAATTCGCGACGAATGGAATCGGCCTCGTCGAGAATTCCGGCGGCCTGGTCGCTGACGTCGAGGTATTTCTTGCGGCCGACCGTCAACCCGGCGACCATCTGCGCCAAGGCGGCGGCCAGTGCGCCGACCAGCGCGGCCACGGAACCGCCGCCGGGAGTCGACGTTGGGGCCGCCACGGAATCGACGAATGGTCTCGCGATGGTCGACAGGGTTTCCTCCGGCTTTTCTTCGGCGGGCGGCGTCGTCAGGCGCAGCTCCAATACCTGATCGTCTTCCAGCCCATCGAGTTGCAGATACCACTTGGCGCTTTCCAGGAGGGCCTTTTGGGGGATCAGCCCGACCAGTTCGGCCCGCGTCACCGTCAGGCCATGGCGCTCGGCTTCCCGCCGGACGGTTTCCTGCACGCGGTGGATGGGTGTGCGCTCGAAATTTGTCAGATTCATGCTGACCTGCGCCTGCCCGTCAACGAGAAAGCCGCGTGCCTGCACGAAGCGCAGCCCGCCGCTGGTATAGCGAATGGCGCGGGCGATACTTTCGGCAACGCTGACATCACTTGAGTTGAGGTAGAGGTTGTAGGCGATCAGGAACGGCCGCGCGCCAATCACGGTAGCTCCCCATGGGTGCGGCTCGGCCGGCCCGAAATCCGGCTTGCGGTCGGGGTTGGTGCTTACTTCTTCTTTCCACTTCTCGTATTGTCCCTTACGGATAGCGGACAGGCTTTCGCGATCGGGACGGGTGGCTGCCGAGGCGTACAGGTACACGGCTATGCCCAGTTCCTCGCCCACGCGCTTGCCCAATTGGCGAGCCAGCATCACGCAGTCGTCCATCGTGATGCCGCGCACGGGGACGAAGGGAAACACGTCGGTCGCCCCGATGCGCGGGTGCTCGCCCTCATGGTGATCGAGATCGATGAGTTCCTTGGCCGCGGCAATGCCGCGAACACCGGCTTCGACGACGTCATCGGGTGGGCCGACATAGGTGACGACTGTCCGGTTGTGGTCGGGGTCGGCGCTGACATCCAGCACCTGAACAGCGGAAACGCTGCGGATGGCATCGACGATGCGGCCGTAGACTTCTGGGTCGCGGCCGTTACTGAAGTTGGGAACACATTCCACAATCTTTTGCATAACTATCTCCTGATGTTTGAGGGAGTTTTATCAGCAGTCGGCGCTTTCGGCTACTTAGCGCGGCTTGCGGAGGCGACTTCTGAGCGATTTCCAACGTTCCTTGATTGAGCCTGCCTCGTGCTTGTCAATCGGTTGCGGGCTATAGCGGGCTTCCAGGAAAGCCTCAGTCAACGCATCGATGTTTGTCCCGGAATCGGGCCAGGCGTCTTTCATCTCCTGAGCAAATTCCAGTGGCGTTTCGCTGTCACGCCGATCAATGCCGCTTTCGGCCGCGCGTCGCAGAAGGGCCAGATAATAGAAGCGGATTTGTTCGCGGGGCGAGAGTTCGCCGAGCCGCAGGAAGCGCGGGGGGCGAATCTTCAGGTCTGGATGAGGTATGTCCAGCGAGGTCGGGCGTTTTAGCCGGTTCTGTAGCTCATGGCTCAGCGAGCGTGCGCGGCCGCTCAGCCGCTCCCATAGTTCCCGTGCCCAGCCGGCGAGCATTGACCAATATGTGCCAACTACCGTCCTGTTAAGGCGGTAGCCCCGCTCGCGCAACAAGAACAGGAGTGACGCAATGACGATAGCCACGCCCAAAGCCCAAAATGCGGAACTGCCGGCCATGGTCAGGAACTCATTGGGGGCAGCGGGAGGTGCGGGTACGGGCGTTGGCAGGGGGGCAGGTGTCGGCTGGGCCATCAATGGGTCGGTTTCCTCGACATTCTGCGTCAGAAGTATCAATGCCGCGGCCGTCAGATGACCAAAAAAGGAGATGAACAGGTTCATCAGATACCCGATTCCGGCCAGCCCCAGGGACAGGATTTGACTGATAGCCAATGTGGAGCCGATAGGCAGGAAGGCGGCGATGAGAGCGACGAGGCCCAACACGACGATCGTGCTGCGTTGCCAGGCGCGCTCCAGATCGGCTTCCTTGGCGACGCCATCGATCAGCCAGCGCGCGTTCATCCGTAACAGCCGGGCATGACTAAGCAGCCAGAACCCCGCCAGGAAGTAGATCATCAGAGCAAAGAGCATCGCCGGCGTCAGGCCCAGCCGGGTGATCTCGAACGGGTTGGTAACATTCGTCAGTTCATTGACTTCGAATGTGCTGAGAGCAGCCAGAAAGACCATGCCCATGCCGGCGAGCAGCCACGTGTTGAGAAACTGATCCTGTAACTCCTCTCGAGGAGTCTGAATCGGCTGGTTGTCGGCCTGAGCCTTCTGCTCGATCGAGGGCAGGGTGTAGAAATTGATTTCGTAAATGCTCACGTCCAAACGGGTGAAGATACGGCTCAACGTGACGGCAAGCCACCAGGCCGCCAGGGTGATCACCGCCGTCGAAATGAACCCGCCGGTAGACAGGACGGCCATCGGCGAGACAAGAAATACGCGCATCTCGTCCGGCGAGGGGATGCCGCCAACGAAGACGATCCAGCTATAGACGCGGGCAACGACCAGAATGAGCAAGACCTCGGCCGCGCGATAGCTGAGGCGATCCACGCCGTTGCTGTCGGGATTATTGAGCCAGGCGGACGTATAGGCTCCTTCCAGCGCGGTCAGAAAGCAAAGGGGAATTAGCGCCATCCAGGCCGGCCCCGGCGAAATGATCCGCGCGATCACCAGCAGCGCGACGGCAACAGAGACGGCCAACAGAGAGATCATCAACGGCCGGATCAGCTTTCGGGTCCATGGATCGACGCGAAACGCCAGCCGTTTGCCGGGGGCGGGCGAGCGTTGCAGGCGCGCGGCGGCGATAACGCCCTTGTTACGGATAGTACGATGGCGACTCATCGTTAGCCCCCTCCGTGCAAGGTGTGGAGAGGTCGCTGCCACTGGGCCAGGTCCCGGCGATCGACAACGTTGAAGGCGCGAAAACCCAGCCGGCGCGCCCGCTCGCGCACCTGACTGAAATTGGCGTCAGGTTCGACGGCGATCAGGATCGGGTTGAAGCCGCTGCGGACGAGGTGGTGCAGGGTGTTGCAGGTGTGGGGATCGCCCTGAGCGGTGATGGCGATGACGGTGACCCCCCAGCTCAGGTTGACGCAGGCCGCCGGGGCCCATTCGGCAAAAGGAGTCGATTCACGTGCATAGAGGCGAGCCAACAGCTCCAGCACCTTCATCAAATGCGGCCGACCGGCGCGCGCTTCGATCGCCGGAGGCGTAAATCGGGATAGATCATTCGATCCTTGAGTCGATTCAAAGAGCAACCGGCCGGTCGTCTCGTCGAACACTCTGGATTCTTCCTGTAAGCGAAGCGGATCGATCCCGTTGGTATTCAGACCTACCGCCTGGCGTTGGTTTATCAGATGGGTGGCCAGCGAGGCGGCGGTGACAATGCCCCATTCGATGGAATCGTACCGGTTTCGGCGCTCGTAGGCGGCCGCGTTCATATCGAGCAGGATGGCCGTTTCCAGCGAGATGGCCGGTTCGAAGGTACGGACGAGCATCTTTTGATTGCGGGCACTGGCCTTCCAGTTCATCTGCCGCAATGAATCGCCGGAGCGAAATTCCCGTGCGCCCATCGGCCGTGCCGGGTCCTCGAACAGGCGTTGGCGCCCGGCGATCGTGCCGAAAGGCAGCCGGGAAGGAAGCCCCAGTTGGGTGAGTTGGACAATCTTTGGGTAGACGGTCAGGAAATCCGACCGCAGAATGCCCGCCTGGGGCTTGACCAGGCCGAACAGGTCGCCGCTCGTTAATCGCAGCGGGCCGAGGCGGTAATAGCCGCGCTGGAGTCCTTTCACTCGGTAGGTGAACGAGATCGATTGATGGCCGCGCAGGTTGGCGACCTGATGCACCGCCGATTCCAGCCGTAACTCGGGCGGTACGCTCTCGTGGAATTCCACCCAGGGGACGGAAAGCCGGCTGGTGTTGGTCAGCGCGAGCTTAACCTCCACCTCTTCGCCCAGAAAGGCACGCTTGCGATAGGTGCGCGACGCCACGATACGCTGCAGGGTGCGGCCGCCGCGCCACCAACTCCAGAGGAAGACGCCCGCAATCACATAGAGAATATAAAAGATAAAATCGACCCGAAGGAGAAAGGCAACCCCCAGCAGCAGCAGAAAGAGCCACCGAAAGCGGGACGACATCAGACCTCTCCGAGCGCCAGCGGGGTCTCCTCGACGATAGCGGCGATGATGTCGATGACGGTCGCGCCACGCAATGCGCTCTCCGGGTGGAGCAGGCAGCGATGGGCGATGACTGCGGGCGCCAGCTTTTTCACGTCGTCGGGGAGCACGTACTCCCTGCCTTGCAGCGCGGCGAAGGCTTGCGCGGCACGATACAGGTTATGACTGCCGCGCGGGCTTGCGCCCAAAATCAGGTCGGGATGCCGCCTCGTCGCGAATGCCAGCGCCACAATATAGTCGCGGATGGTGTCATCTACATGAATCTGCCAGATCTTTCGAGTCAGGGCGGGCAGCTCATGCCCATCGACGACCGGCCTCAGCGATTCGATAGGATGTTCGCCGCTCAGATTTTGCAGCATCCGGCTTTCCTCGGCTTCATCGAGATAGCCAAGCGACAGTTTCATGAAGAAGCGGTCCAGCTGGGCTTCGGGCAGGGGGAATGTGCCCTCATACTCCACCGGATTTTGCGAGGCGATTACCAGGAAGGGGCGCTCAAGGTTTCTCGTCACCCCATCAACGCTGACCTGTCGCTCGCCCATCGCTTCAAGCAAGGCCGATTGTGTGCGGGGCGTGGCCCGGTTGATCTCGTCGGCGAGCAGGATGTTGGTGAAGACAGGGCCGGGGATGAAGACGAACTCCTGCCGCTTCGGGTCATAGACCGACACGCCGGTGACGTCGTTCGGCAGCAAATCGGGCGTGCATTGCAGCCGCTTAAAATCGATCGCCAGACTGGCGGCCAGTGCGCGGGCCAGCATGGTTTTGCCTGTGCCCGGCACGTCTTCGAGCAGGATATGCCCCTCACAGAGGATCGAGACCATCAGCAATTCGAGAACATCTCGCTTGCCGATGATCACGCGCTCGACGTTGTCCAGTACGCTTTGAGAGAAAGCCCGTATATCGTCCATAATGCTCCTGGCTTCATCTTAGCATAGTCTACCCTGACTGGGTACAGGATCGGGCAACGGGGAATGGGGAGCTTGGGCCGGGATCGAAAAACAAACCTCAGAAGCCCGTGGGAGCCTCTGAGGTTTGTCGATTAGCCGGCGGCGCGGACTTCGTCGGCGATGATGGCCAAACCACGACGGACGGCGCGGTCGTCTCCGGCATAATTCATGCGCAGGCATTCATGCCGGTGGCGCCATTCGCCCGGCAGGCCAGGGAAGAAGTAATGCCCCGGCACGACCAGAACGCCACGCGCCTTCAACCGCTGATAAAGCTCGGCGGAAGTGATGGGCAGGTCTTCGAACCACAGCCACAGGAAGAACGATCCTTCGGGATCATGGATGTGGACATTCAATCCGGCCATTTCCTCGCGCGCGGCGGCCAACGCCAGCTCGGCTTTATGTTGATAATGAGGCCGGATGGCCTCGCGGCTAAGGCGGATAACGTCGCCGCTCTCCATCAGGTCAAGCGCCATGTAAGCGCCGAAGTTGCCCGGAGCCAGGCTGAGGATAGCGTTGGCTCCGGCGATGGCCGCGGCGATCGGTTCGGCGGCGACGATGATGCCGGTTCGCGCGCCGGGCAAGCCCAGCTTCGACAGGCTAAAGCAGAAAACGATCTGCTCATCCCACACCGGTCGCACGTCCCTGTAGAGGATGCCAGGGAAGGGCAGACCATAGGCGTTGTCGATGATGAGCGGGATGCCGGCCTGCTTCGCCATCTGGTGGAGCCGATCGATCTCTTCGTCGGTCAGCACATTACCGGTGGGGTTGGTCGGCCGCGAAACACAGATAGCCCCGATCTCGTCGGTGATGGTCAATGCGTCAAAATCGACCCGGTATTTGAACAGGCCGTTCTCGAGGTACTCGATCTCCGGCCGATAGGAGATGAAGATATCGTCGTCGATGCCGGCATCGGTATAGCCGATGTATTCCGGCGTGAGCGGGAGCAGAATCTTCTTGCGCGTGCCGTTGGCGTATTGTCCGGCGAACATGTTGAACAGGTAGAAGCAGGCTGTCTGGCTGCCGTTGGTCAGGGCGATATTGTCTTCAGTGACGGGCCAGCCAAACTCGCGGCGCAGCAGCTCGGCCACGGCACGCCGGAAGGGTCGATCCCCGGCCGGGGGTGCGTAGTTGCCCACCAGACGCTCGAAGGTGTCGCCCTGGGTGAGTAAGGTCTCCATGCGTTGGCGCAGGCAGGCTTCGACGGCCGGGATGCGGCTGGGGTTGCCGCCACCGAGCATGATGACGTCATCGCCGCCCTCAGCCAGCGCGTGGCCCAGGTCGTCCATCAGTTGCAAAATGCCGCACTCGCGGACGAACTTCTCGCCGAATGTTGAATATCTCATTGATGTCCGTTCGACAGGATTGGCTCGATGCGATCCATAGCCCAGTCGATCTCTTCCTTGCTGATGACGAGCGGCGGGGCGAAGCGGACGACGGTGCCATGAGTGTCCTTGCACAGGATGCCGGCGTCGCGCAATGCGTCACAGTAGGGGCGAGCCTGGTTGGTCATCTCAACGCCGATCAGCAGCCCCTTGCCGCGCACTTCCTTGATATGTTCCGTCTCGATGCGCTTGAGGCGGCCCATGAAGTAGGCGCCGATCTCTCGGGAGCGGTCGACGAGGCCTTCGTCAACGAGGACATCGAGCGCGGCGCGGGCTACGGCCGAGCCGAGCGGGTTGCCGCCGAAAGTGCTGCCATGGTCGCCCGGGCGGAAAAGGCCCAGCACGCGCTTGTCAGCCAGAACGGCCGATACGGGATAGAAGCCGCCGCTGAGGGCCTTGCCCAGGGTGACGACGTCGGGACGCACACCTTCATGGTCGCTGCACAGCAGCGCGCCGGTGCGGCCGAGGCCGGTCTGAATCTCGTCGGCCATGAAGAGGACATTATTGGCGGCGCAGATCTCGGCTACGCGCTTCAGGTATCCGGCCGGGGGGACGTTGACGCCACCCTCGCCCTGGATAGGCTCGGTGAGGAAGGCGACTGTGTTGGGGGTGATAGCCTTGGCCAGCGCGTCGGCGTCGCCATAGGGAATTATCTTGAAGCCGGGGGTCAGCGGGCCGAAATCTTGCTTGTACTGCTCTTCACTGCTGAAGCTGATGATGGAGATAGTGCGTCCGGCGAAATTGCCTTCACAGACGATGATCTCGGCCTGATTATCCGGCACGCCCTTCACCTGGTAGCCCCATTTGCGGGCGATCTTGATGGCCGTTTCGACGGCCTCGGCGCCGGTGTTCATTGGCACAGCCATCTCATAGCCGGTCAGTTCGCACAGTTGCTTGAGGAACGGGCCCATCTGGTCGTTGTAGAAGGCGCGCGAAGTCAGGGTCACTTTGTGCATTTGCGTCATGGCCGCTTCGAGGATGCGCGGGTGACAGTGGCCCTGGTTGACGGCCGAATAGGCCGAGAGGCAGTCGAGATATTTGTTGCCGTCCACGTCATAGACCCAGGGACCCTCGCCCCGTTCAATGACCACTTCGATGGGGTGATAGGTATGAGCGGCATACATATCATCAAGCTTCATGTAATCCTGGCTGTTCATAACTCATTCTCCTGAGCCGGTCCTTTCAGTGGGAAGCGGACCTGATGTGAAATGGGGTAACTCGATTAAAAAAAGCCTGACTCGTTAGAAATCAGGCTTTGCTCGGACCTACGAATCATACGCAGGAAGGTCGTCTTGGATAAGGTTTATGCGTATTTCAACTAGTTACATTATACACCAGTTGGCATGTGGCTGTCGACCGGAAGGAAGAAGGGGATCAGGCTTCTCAAAACAGGAACGAATACAACAGATACAGCGTTCCGACTGTCGCGCAGTAGGTGGCGAAGAGATAGAGGCTATGGCTCTTGAGCCATGACAGCAGGAAGGCGATGCACAGATAGCCCACTACGGCCGCGGCCGTGAATGCCGCCACGTAATGGCCCATCGGCAGCGATCCTTGTTCGGTGAATATGTCGATGATTGACAGCAGGCCTGCTCCGGCGATAGCGGGCAGCCCGACCAGGAAGCTGAACCGCGCCGCCGACGGCCGATCCAGCCCGCGCCCCAATCCGGCGGCAATGGTCGTGCCGCTGCGCGAGACGCCCGGCAGCAGCGCCAGCACCTGAAATGAGCCGATGATCAGTGTGTCCAGCCAGGTGAGTTGAGGAATGGTCTTGACGCCGCGCAGCAGCCGCTCGCCGACCACCAGAAACGCGGCCGTGACGAGCAACCCTGCCGCGGCGATGACCGGTGACTCGAATTGCTGCTCGAACCAGTCTTTCAGCGCCAGCCCGACGATCCCCGCCGGCACCGAGCCGAGGACCATCAACCAGCCCAGCCGGGCGTTATCGTCGGCGAATGGCCTACGCTGGACGAGCCCGTTGATGACTGCCTTGAGGATGGCCCACAAGTCGCGGGCGAAATAGCTGATGATGGCCAGCAGCGTCCCGGCGTGGACGAGGCCGATTAGCACCAGGTCGGGCTGGCTCAGGCCAAATATGGCCGGGATGAGTACCAGATGGCCGTCGCTGGAAATGGGCAGGAACTCCGTCGCGCCCTGAATAATTCCGATGATGATCGCTTCTAGTAATGACATAGTCGTAAATGAACCGATTGCTTGAGGTTATCTGACGGCGAGCCACGGGCCACAGCAAACAAGAGGAGCTGCGGCTTGTCGCTCGCAGTCTCCTCTTTATTCGTATCTCGTATCTCGTATCTCGTATCTGGATAAAAACTCCGCTGCATACTCTGCCACTGTCCCCTTGCGAATTGCCTTTCGCAAGTCGTCCATCAGGCGCAGCAGAAAATGAAGGTTGTGGGTCGTCAGCAAGATGGACGCCAGAATCTCTTCCGCCTTCACCAGGTGACGGATATAGGCCCGGCTGAAATGGGTGCAGGCATAACAGTCGCACCCTGGGTCTACCGGCCGTGGGTCGTCGGTGTACTGGGCATTGCGCAAGTTGATCCGGCCGCCCAATACCAACGCCGCCCCGTTGCGGGCGATGCGCGTCGGCAGCACGCAATCGAAGATGTCGATGCCGCGCAGCACGCCGTTGACTAAATCCTCCGGCGCGCCTACGCCCATCAGATAGCGCGGCTTGTCGGCGGGCAGGATCGGGTGAAGCCATTCCAGCACGGCGTGCATCTCCGGCTTCGATTCGCCGACTGCCAGCCCGCCCACAGCGTAACCGGGCAGGTCGAGATCGATCAGGAAGCGGGCGCTCTCCTCGCGCAGGTCGCGGAATACGCCCCCTTGCACGATGCCGAACAGCGCTTGATCCGGCCGCGTCTTGGCCGCCAGGCAGCGCTCGGCCCAGGGGTGCGTGCGCTCCAGCGATTGCCGGACGTAGTCGTACTCATTGGGTGGTGGGCACTCGTCGAACATCATGATGATGTCGGCCCCCAGGTTTTCCTGCACGGCGATCGATTTCTCCGGCGTGAAGCGATGAAACGAGCCGTCGAGGTGGGATTTGAACGTCACGCCATCGGCGTCGATCTTGCGTGCGTCGCTCAGGCTGAACACCTGAAAGCCGCCGCTGTCGGTCAGGATGGGGCCATCCCAGCCCATGAAGCGGTGCAGCCCGCCCAGGTCACGCACGCGCTCATCGCCCGGCCGCAGATAGAGATGATAGGTGTTGGCCAGCACCAGCGACGCCCCCAGTTCCACCAGATCGCGCGGCCGCATCGCTTTTACCGTTCCCTGCGTGCCTACCGGGGCAAAAACCGGCGTCTCGATTGGCCCGTGCGGCGTCTCAAATCGCCCCAGTCGCGCCGCGCCGTCTTGGGCCAGTGATGTGAATTCAAAAGACATTGAGAACCTATTTTGAGCCGTTACTCAGGAGGTCCAGGTAGTGGATGCTCGTCTCGATGCCCTTGTAAAAGTTGGGCACATAGAACCGCTCATTAGGCGAATGAATATGGTCGCCCGGCAGGCCAAAGCCCATCAGCACGGTGGGCAGTTGCAGATCGGTCTCGAACTGATTCACGACGGGGATCGATCCGCCCTCCCGCATGAAGACGGGCGGCCGCTGATAGGCGGCCTCGTAGGCGGCCGCAGCGGCGCGCATTGGCGCTGTGTCCCGATCGACAAGCGCGGCTTTGCCTCCTCCCGAATGGAGAATATTGAGGGTTATGCTGGGCGGCAAAACCGAACGGACGAAGCGCTCGAACAATTGCAGGATCTCTGCCGGGTCCTGATCCGGCACCAGGCGCATGGATATTTTGGCGTGGGCGCGGGACGGCAACACGGTCTTGGTGCCTTCGCCGATGTAACCGCCATACATGCCGGTCACGTCGAGGGTCGGCCGTGCGCTGATTCGTTCCACGAGCGAATATTCCGGTTCACCCCACAGTTCCGGGGCTCCTGTTTCGCGTAACCATGCGGCCTCATCCAACGGGAAATGGGCTAACAGTTCGCGCTCTTCCAGCGTAAGAGGGCGCACGCGATCATAAAAGCCGGGGATCATGATGTGGCCGCGCTCGTCCTTGAGATGGGCCAGCAGATGGCCCAGGGCGTTGAGCGGGTTATTGACCCCGCCGCCATAAGTGCCGGAGTGAAGGTCGCGGGCGGGGCCGATGAGGTCGAGGATGACATGGCAATTGCCGCGCAGGCCATATACGAGGGCCGGTTTGCCCGGCCCAAGCATCGCCGTATCGGAGACAAGGGCCGAATCGGCCGCCAGCAGTTCGCGATTGGCCGGGATGAATTCGTGCAGATTGCGGCTGCCGATCTCCTCTTCGCCTTCGACGATGAACTTGACATTGACGGGCAGCCGGCCGATCGTCCGCAGATAGGCCTCGACCGCCTTGACGTGGATGTAGACCTGCCCTTTGTCATCCGACGCGCCGCGCGCATAGAGATAATCGTCCCGAATTGTCGGCTCAAACGGTGGCGTCTCCCATAGCTCCAGCGGCTCGGCGGGTTGAACGTCGTAATGGCCATAGATGAGCACGGTTGGAGCCTCGACGCCGGCATGCAGCCAGTCGGCATACACGAGAGGGTGGCGTTTGGTGGGGATGACCTGGACGTTCTCCAGCCCGGCGTTAGTCATAGCCTGGGCCAGCCAATTCGCAGTTGCGGCTGTGTCGCTATTACGCGCGGCAAGGGTGCTGACGCTTGGGAAGCGCAGGAAATCCATAAGTTCGCCCAGGTGGGCCTGTTGATGATCGTTTGCGTACTGTAGAGGTATAGACATGATACATTCCAATGGGGAAAGGATGTGTTATTATGGGTATAATACCCGGTTGGTGGCCGATTGTCCTGTTAGACGCGCGAGCCACTTTAGTGTGAGTGAGTATGTCCGAATCATCCGCCTTGAATGGTGTCACTATGGCTGCAACCCCTCTCATGCAATTGGAGAGCTTGTTGTTCGTTGCCAGTGGCCCGGTTTCTCCCGCGCGTCTGGCGACCGCCCTGGAGATGACGCCTTCGGCCGTGGCGGAACTGCTGCGCGAGCTGGATGCCGATTACGGGACGCGGGGTTTGCGCTTGCAGTGGAGCGGGGGCGGCCTGGTGCAACTCACCACGGCCGCGGAGACGGCCACCGCCGTCGAGCGCTTCCTGGGGCTTGAGTTGACCACCCGGCTGAGCCAGGCGGCCGTCGAAGTCCTGGCCATCGTCGCCTATCTGCAGCCGGCCACGCGACCGCAGATCGATCAGATCCGCGGGGTCAATTCCGACGGCGCGTTGCGTTCCTTGCTGAGCAAGGGGCTTATCGAAGAGGTAGGCCGCCTGGAGAAACCCGGCAGGCCGATCCTTTATGGGACGACGCCTGATTTCCTGCAGTCATTTGGCCTGGGCGCGCTGACGGATATGCCGCCTCTGGATGAGGAAGAATGATGCGGGTGATGAGAGCGTTACCTTTGCACCTGACATAGTTGCCCGAAAGAGAAATTCTGTGGAAGAGAGATTGCAAAAGATAATGGCGCGGGCCAACATAGGCTCGCGTCGTTCGTGTGAACTGATTATCAGCGAGGGCCGCGTGACGGTGGGCGGCCGTGTGGCCAGGCTTGGCGACAAGGCCGATCCCGACCACGATCGGATCGCGGTCGATGGCCGGCTGCTCTTTGCCGACAGGAATGAGGAAGGAGCGCAAACCGGCCTTATCTACATTGCCCTGAACAAGCCGCGAGGGGTCATCTCTTCGCTTGAAGATGAGTTGGAGGTGGGCCGCACCACAGTTCGCGACCTCATCGAGATAGAGGGCGAACACCATATCTATCCCGTTGGGCGATTGGACAAGCCAAGTGAGGGGCTGGTGTTGATGACGAACGATGGCGCTCTGGCTCATCGTCTGACTCATCCTCGCTATGGTCATGAGAAGGTTTACGATGTCACAGTGGAAGGCGACATCTCTGAGGAGCTGCTCGACCAATGGCGTCATGGTGTAGTTCTGGACGGGCGCATCACCGCGCCGGCACCTATCGAAGTTGTCGAAAGAACCCAACAGGCTACCCGGCTGCGCATTACCTTGCGCGAGGGGCGCAAACGCCAGATTCGCCGCATTGCCGCGGCGCTGGGCCACCCCGTGCAGCGGCTGATTCGTGAGCGGATTGGGCCTTTGGCGCTGGGTGATTTGCCGCCGGGTCAGTGGCGCTATCTGACCGAACGAGAGATTTCCAAGCTAAAGCGGAGCGCCTTCGATCCATCGACCGCCGCGGGTTCAACGCCACAAAACAAGCCGCTCCGGTACGCTAAACATTCGAACAGGAAAAGGGAAACCCGTGCAGCCTGATTATTTGCCTGATGTGATTGCGATTGACGGCCCGGCCGCATCCGGGAAGTCGACCATTGGTTTGATGTTGGCTCAACGATTGGGCTATTTGTGTCTGGATACCGGATCGATGTATCGCGCCTTGACCTTAGCCGCGATCTGGCATGGCATCAGCCCCGATGATGAAGAGGCCATTGTGCAATTGGCGATCGATTGCGATCTCGACATATTGCCGTTGTCCGGAGAGACGGACGGGCGGCACTATACGGTCTTGCTGGAAGGTGTGGATGTGACCTGGGATTTGCGTCTGCCGGCGGTGGACGCATCCGTGTCCCAAATATCCACGTATCCAGGAGTTCGCGCCGAGATGGTGCGGCGACAACGGGAAGTAGGGCGCAGAGGCCATGTCATCATGATCGGCCGCGATATCGGCACGGTCGTCATGCCGGATGCTGCCCTCAAGCTCTATATCATCGCCTCGCCCGAGGAAAGGGCCAGGCGGCGCTTGCTCGATCGTCGGCGCCAGGGGCATGATGACGATTACGAATCGATCCTGGCCGACGTGGCTCGCCGTGATGCCATTGATAGCGGCCGTAAACATTCCCCCCTTCGCCCGGCGGCCGACGCGATCCAAATTGACACCACCGGCCGCACGGCCGAAGAAGTGATAGCCGAGATCATGGCCCTGATAGACCAGACCCAACCGGAAGGACGCGACTCATAATGGCTCTTTTCAACGAAATCGATCCCAATACCTTTTCGGGCGGCCAAATTATCGGCATCGAGCCGGGTAGTGTGGCCGCGGCGTTAGGCCTGCGCCCCGGAGACGAACTGCTGGCGATCAATGATCAAGCGGTCGAGGATATTATCGATGTCCAGTTCTATGCCGCTGAAGAGGAACTGGAGCTGCTCGTGCGTCGCGAGGGCGAGGTCTTGCTGTTTGAAGGTGAGCGCAACTACAATCAGACCTTGGGGCTTGAGTTCGCGCATCCGACCTTCGATGTGGATATTCGCCGCTGCGACAACTTATGTGAATTCTGCTTCGTCCTGCAGATGGGGCCGAAATATCGCCGCACGCTTTACGTCAAGGATGATGATTACCGCTATTCCTTCCTCTTCGGCCATTACGTCACGCTGACGAATCTCAACGACCACGACTGGTGGCGAATAGAAAACATGCGCCTGTCGCCGCTCTATGTATCTGTACACGTGACTGATACGGAGACGCGCCGTCGTTTTCTGCGCAATCCGAACGCCGGCGACATCATGGAACAATTGCGCTGGCTGGCCGAACACCATATCGAGGTGCACGCCCAACTGGTGATCGTCCCCGGCTTCAATGATGGTGAATGGCTGGCGCAGTCGGTGAAAGACTTGGCTACCCTATGGCCGGATGATGATGTCGTTGGAGGCGTCGTGTCGGTCAGTGTTGTGCCGGTCGGTCTCACGAAATTTCATAAATACGGGATGCGGCCGCACACGCGCGAAGAAGCCCTGGCTACGCTGGAGTTTGTTGAATCGTTGCAGCAAGAATATCTGGATGATTTTGGAATTCGTTTCGTCTATTTGACCGATGAATGGTATTTGGTGACCGGGCGCGATGTTCCGCCGCTGGAAGATTACGACGGTCACGATCTGCATGAAAACGGTCTGGGTATGGTTCGGGCGTTTCTCGATGACTGGATCGTCGTGAGCGACGAAATTGCCCACACGGAGCCTAAACCTGCTCCACGAACAATTACGCTGGCCACTGCGGCACTTTTCGCGCCCACGCTCAGGCAGAAGGCTGCGGAGTTCGCCCAATTGACCGGTTGTAATGTCAGCGTTGTGGAGATTCGCAACGAGCGATTGGGGGAAACCATCACTGTCGCCGGCTTGCTTAACGGGGTCGACGTGCTGGCGCAGTTGCGCGAGGTCAATCCGGGCGAATTGCTCGTTCTCCCACGGGTGATGTTCGATCATCCCGACCGGATCTCGCTGGATAATATATCTCCTCAGGATATTGCTAACCAGCTCGATCGCCCCGTAGCGTTGGCCGACTCGCTGGGTGATGTGTGGGACGCGCTGCTCGGCCAATCGAAATTAATGTACCGGCCAGGTGTGCCCCCGGCCGGTACGATTAACCTGAAGGTATTGGGCAACGGCGCGAACGGATCGGCCGCCCATTTATCCTAAACCGCCCCAGCCTCTGCTGCTTACAACTTAATGATATAAAACCACAGGAAGCATGACCCGCTGCATCTGATTTGGCGTGCTAATGATTTCCAGGCTGACAGTGGCGATGTTGGATAGCTGCCCATTATCCGCCCGGTACGTAAAATGGTCCTGGCCCACAAATCCTGTGTTCGGTTGATAAGAGAACCCCCCATTGGCGTTCAGCGCCAGTGACCCGTGCTCGGGTTTGTCCACAAGCTTGGCTGTCATCACTCCGGCGAGTGGGTTGATATCGTTTTCCAGCACTCCTGATGCCGGTATGACGAGCGTATCGCCGGCGCTGAGTTCATATGCATCATCGAACGCAACAGGCGGACCATCAGGAATGATGATCGCTATCGTGACGGTAGCTATGTTGGAGAGCAGACCATTGCTCGCCTGATAGGTGAAACTGTCCTGGGTGTCGTAGTCGGCATCGGGCGTATAGGTGAACGAGCCGTCACTATTCAGGGTCAGGCTACCGCCAACAGGCTCCTCAACGAGGATTGCTTGCATGGGGAGATTGCCCCCTTTCAGATCGTTTGCCAGCACGCCGGGCGCGGGAACCGACAGGGTGTCGCCTAGATCCACAGAAAACGAATCATCCAACGCCGTTGGCGGTATAGGCGTGACGTCGATCGTCACCTGGGTGATATTGGAGAGTTGCCCATTGTTGGCTTGATAAGCGAATTCATCGCCGCCGATGAAGTCCTTGTTTGGGGTATAGGTGAACCCGCCGTTTGCCTGAAGAGTCAATGTGCCGTGGGTGGGGTTATTAACGATGACGGCCGTCAGTTGACCGGCGCCCGGATTGACGTCGTTGGCCAGGACTCCCGGCGCGTTGACTTGTAGCTCAGTATTAGCCGACGTAGTGAAATGATCCGGCTTGGCCACAGGCATGCCGGTAAATCGATAGTCGTCGGCATGGAGTTGGCCGGGGGTAACACCCTTAAGGAGAATTGTCTCGCTACCCGGCAACGTAATCAACGTATCGGCCCCCTGCGGGTTTATCAGGAGGCTGCCCACACCAGTGATGGCTGGATAGCCGGTGAAATCGAGAAGATCAGGCGTTTGGGAACCCGGCATGAAATCCGTGATAGTGTCTGCGCCGCTGCCGGCGCTATACATGAAAGTGTCATTGCCTAATCCGCCGGTCAGGGAATCGCTGCCTCCTGCTCCGGTCAACATATTGTCTCTCGTGTCACCAATCAGGGTGTCGGCAGCGTTTGAACCGATCAAATGCTCGATGGAAACCAGCGAATCGCCCGTCGCATCTCCGCCGCCGATTATCCCGGTGAACAGGTTGATGTTGACTCCCGCGGCCGAATCGGCATATGATGCTGTATCCTTCCCCGTGCCGCCAATAATCCGATCGGCCCCGGAACCGCCATTGTGGATGTCATTCCCCGCGCCGCCTTTGAGAACGTCGTTCCCCGCAACGGCATTGATCTGGTCGTCGCCCCGATGGGCAAGCATGACGTCGTTCCCGCTCGTGCCGGAGAGATTGTTGTTTCCCGGCGTGCCGGAGTGGGTCGCGGGCATGCTGACCCCTAATGTCGGGCCGCCTTGTACAAGATAGATGAATCCGGCCTTGGACTTAACCCCTGGCCCGGCATTTGGCGCGCCGATGAGAATTTCATCGTACCCGTCGCCATCGAAGTCACCCGCGTGACCCAGCGTCTGGCCGGATTGATCGCTTGAAGCGGCGCCATCGAAACGCAGCCCACCGGCTCCCAGCGCGCCAAGGGAAAGAGAAGGAGCGCCGAAGTTGGCGCGACCAAAGACGACGTAAGTCATGCCCGCAAGTCGTGAGCTTCCGCTCCCGGCGGCCGATGCGCCGATGACCACATCTTGCAGGCCGTCGCCGTTGATGTCGGCCGCGCTGACCGCTGTTCCGGCCTCGCCATTGGCCTGGTCGCCGATCAGGCGAACTCCATTCAGGCCGTTCAGATCTTTCAGATTGATAGCCGCCGAATAGGTAGTGCGGCCGAAGACGATGTAGGCCTCTCCCTTGTTGTCACTCGCATACGGCGCGCCGATGACCAGATCGTCTCGGCCGTCGCCATTCACATCGCCGGCGGCGGCGACGGCGCGACCCGCATTGTCGCCATCGGCGATCCCTTCGATGCGAAAGCCGTTGGTTCCATTGATGCCGGCGAGGTTGAACTTGGCCGGAAAAGTTTGTTGACCGAAAACCACGAAAACCGTCCCGGTATCCAGCGATCTGCCTGAAAGATGGCTCCCGGCCGATAACAGAAAATCGCCATAGCCGTCCTTGTTCAGGTCGCCGGCCATTCGCAATATTTTACCGGCCGAGGTCTCGGAAGCTACGCCATCCACAATGAACCCATTTGTGCCGTTCAATGTGGATAAGTTGAACACGGGCGGGAAGGATTGCTTGCCCCAGACTACATAGATCTGCCCGGCACCCTGCTTTCCTCCCGGTGAAGCGTCCGGAGCGCCGATGAGGATATCGTCGAATCCGTCCCCATTGACGTCTTTCGCCAGGTTGACGCCGGCACCGGCTCGATCGTCCATGACAATTCCATTCATGCGGAAACCCGATGCACCATTGAGCGAGTTAAGGTCGACTTTTGCCGGGAAGGAAGCCTGGCCGAAAACCACGAACACAGCTCCCGCTTCGGGAGTCAGTTCATCCAGATCGGCTCCCGGCGCGCCGATGATCAAATCGTCATACCCGTCGTTGTTGACGTCTCCCCCGCCACTGACGGCGCTGCCTGCCTCATCATTAAAGGTGACGCCGACAATCCTGAACCCGTTCGTCCCATTCAGATCGCCGAGAGGCAAGGACGCAGGATTGGTGGTTCGACCAAAGATGACATAGGCTTCCCCGGCATTTTGTGTGTTTTCCGGGTTGGCAGAAGGTGCCCCGATAATGAGGTCGTTGAGGCCATCTCCGTTGACGTCTCCCGCAAAGCCCAGAGAACGTCCGGCTTGGTCGCCATCATTATGACCATCAATCCGAAAGCCCGACGGGCCGACCAGGGAAGAGAGATTAATTACCGATTCCGCCGTGAACTCTCGTTGAGCATAGTCGCCATGAGCAAGGCCCGTCGTCAAAAAGGCTAACACGAGAACCAATGGCAGGATGATGCCCATCCGTCTATGTCTGGGGCGCATGTTGGAGTGATTGAATTCAGCGTTTGTTGTGGGCAGTCCAAAACGGAAGAATTTGATGATATTCATTCAACATTTCCTTGTTATCGGTTGATAGTTTGTTCATTTCAGAAAAGGTCGAGTTCCGATAGGGATGTATTGAGTTGCGCAGTTAATTCGGAAACTCCCCAAGTTTGAGACGAGCCGAGAGGCTATTATCGGGCAAAAGGGGGCGCATAAGGATACCGAGTTATAGCCAAGCGGCTTGGATATTAGCCAAAAAACGCCGAAGGGCAACTTGATTTCGGGTGGCCCACAACGTGACCGAATCGGAAGTTATGGGATAATTGGCCGTCTTTACGGCTATTGTCGACGGTATTTTGGAACGGAACAGTTTGTTTTATGGGTGAATTTGCGATTCAAGGGCATGCGATCGTCCGGCACCGCTCTGCGGGACGATGGATATTGTCGCACCTGACCAAACAATGGCAATTATTCCTTGTCATGTTCATCGGCGCGTTCGGGAATGCGGCCCTGGCGGCCGTTATGCCTATTTTGATAGGCATCGCGTTCGACGCCGCGCTTGCCCATCCGCCTGATATGGGCATCATTGGCTGGGCCGCGCTTGGCATTTTTGTTAGCCAGGTCGTCCGGGCCGTTTTGCAACTTGGCCGAAATTTCGCCAGTTCGGTTATCGGGGAGCGGCTGGAGCGCGACACTCGTCAGGAACTCTACATCAGCTTGCTGGGCAAGAGCATGACCTTCCATGATCTACAGCCTGTGGGTGATACGATGGCTCGGGCAACCAATGACGTGCGCGAGCTGAATCTCATGATGTATCCCGGCGTCAATCTGGTTGTCGGCTCGGCCAATTTTCTAATCATGCCGCTCTTGCTTGCGCCACGCTATCACTGGCAGCTCATCTTTGCCCCGCTTTTCTTCATCGTCTCCTATGTCATCGCATTGGCCCAGTACATGAATGTCCTGTCGCGGATTGCAGATCGCGTGCGGACGGCCTTTGGCGTGCTTAACGCGCGGTTGGCGGAGGCAATCGACGGGATTGAGATGGTCAAGTCCACGGCACAGGAAACGGCCGAGGTCGAGCGCTTCGAAACCAACGCCCGCGCCTTTCGTGATGCGACTGTTGCCCAGGGTCGCGAAGAAGCCAAATTCATCCCCCTTCTGCTGCTGGGAATTACCGAAGCTATCGGATTCGCCCATGCGCTCATTCTGCTGCACGCCGGCCAAATACAGGTCGGTGATGTCGTAGCCTATTTGGGTTTATTGTCACTTTTTGGCTTTCCAACCAATATCTCGCTGATGGCCTATTCGCGGGTATCTCTGGGCATGGCCGGCGCCCGTCGTATCCTGGAGCTCATTAACACCGAGACAGATCTTGATGAGAATCCGGAAGGATATGCGCAACCTATTATCGGCGAAGTGCGGTTCGAGCACGTGACATTTGGCTATGTCCCCGGCGTGGATACCTTGACGGATATTTCTTTTACTGTTCAGCCCGGTCAGACTGTCGCCATCGTTGGCCAGACGGGGGCGGGCAAGAGCACGCTGACAAAGCTCATCAATCGTACCTATGATGTCCATGAAGGGCGGGTGCTCATCGATGGCGTGGATGTGCGTGACTGGAGCCTGGCATCCCTGCGGCGGCAAATTTCTATCATCGAGCAAGATATTTTCCTGTTCTCGCGAACGGTGGCCGAGAACATCGCCTTTGGCGCGCCCGGGGCTACCCAGGAGGAGATTGAAGCCGCGGCGCGCGCCGCGCAGGCTCATGACTTCATCATGAGGTTTGAAAGCGGCTATGAGACCGTTGTCGGTGGTCGAGGGGTTACTCTATCCGGTGGCCAACGTCAGCGTATCGCCCTGGCGCGCGCGTTCCTCACCAATCCGCACATACTGATTCTTGACGACTCCACGAGCGCCGTGGACAGCGAGACTGAGGATCAGATTCAGCGGGCCATCCGGCATGCTTCCGAGAACCGCACCACTTTCCTGATCACCCATCGCCTCTCGCAGATACGATGGGCCGACCTGGTCCTGGTATTGCGCGGCGGCCGTCTGGAAATTGCGGGCGACCATACGGCCTTGATGGAAACATCCCCTGCTTATCGGCAAATCTTCGACCAATACGATATTAAGGAGGGCTAGAGTTGGTCATGGGGCCGCTAGTCTATTATTGCCGCTGGCAGCGTGCCAGATTACAGCTTCAGGGGCGGGATGGACAATGGGTCTGGGGCTTTCTTGTCTTTGAGGACGATAACCCCCAAAGGAGTGAGCCATTTCGGTATGATAGCCGGGCAAGGCAGCTGTATCTGGGGGAGGGGGGAGATCGGTCGCCGCTTCAGTTGGATGAGATGGGCGTTGTCATTCGGGACAACGCGGGCTAGTCGCCTAGGCCCAGTGCTGGCGTTGGACTTTGATGATCTTGGGCAGGTTGCTCAGCTTGGCGAGTAGCCAGTTCAACTGCTGAATATCCGTCACTTCGGCGATCA
>DAOMSB010000023.1:0-34639 GCA_035446145.1 Promineifilum sp. (SeqCode)
ACGATGCTCGTCTATGGCCATTACGACGTCGTGCCCGCCCTGATGGAAGACGGCTGGCACACGGATCCGTTCGAACCGGTGGAGAAGGACGGCCGAATCTACGCCCGTGGCGCGACCGACGACAAGGGGCAACTATTCATCCACGTCAAAGCCCTTGAGTCCTGGCTGAAAACGGCGGGTCGCGCGCCGATCAACGTCAAATTCCTGCTCGAAGGCGAAGAGGAAGTCTCGTCGCCCAACCTCGTCCCTTTCATCAAGGAAAATCTGGATCTTCTGAGCGCCGATCTGTGCGTCATCAGCGACTCTTCCATGCGCAGCATCGACGAACCGGCTATCCTCCACAGCTTGCGCGGCATGACCTATGTCGAGATGGAAGTCCACGGCCCGACCGACGACCTCCACAGCGGCCTGTGGGGCGGCGCGGCCCATAACCCCGCGCTGGCGCTGGTCGAAATCCTGGGCAAGCTCTATAACCCCGACAACACCATCGCCGTGCCCGGCTTCTATGACGACGTCGTGCCGCTGACGGACGAAGAACGGGCGATGATCGCCAAAACCGACCTCACCGAGGAGCAATACAAGGCATCCACCGGCGTCCCGGCCATCTGGGGCGACGCCAAATACAACATCCGCGAGCGCATCGCCGCCCGGCCAACGCTGGACATCAACGGCATGTGGAGCGGCTGGACCGGCCCCGGCCCGAAGACGATCATCCCGTCCAAGGCATCGGCCAAATTCAGCTCCCGCCTGGTGGGTAATCAGGACCCGAACAAGATATTCGAGCTGATCAAGAGCTATATCGAGTCCATCACGCCGCCAACGGTGACGGTCGATGTCCGTCTGCTGACCACCGGCAAGGCCGCCCTCTTCCCGTTCGACACGCCCGAAATGAAGGCCGCCTCGCGCGCCTATGAGGAGGGCTGGGGAGCCACGCCGATCTTCACGCGCGGCGGCGGCAGCATCCCGGTTGTAGCCGAGATCGCCGACCTGATGGGCATCCCGGTCGTGATGATGGGCTACGGTCTGGACGACGACGGCCTGCACTCGCCCAACGAGCGCTTCAGTATCGAGATGTTCCATCGTGGCATCGAGACAGCCATCGTCTACCTGGAAGAGCTGGCTCGGCCGGGCAACTAGCCTCAGATTAAGGGAATACATCCGTCTCTAACTCATTGAGAAGGAGCAATCATGAAAATCACAGTTAAATCGGGCAACGTATTACATCAGGAGTCCGACCTGAGCGTCCTCGCCACTTTTGAAGATATCGATCTGCCGGGCGATATAGCGGGATTGCTGGAGCCGAACGACTACCGCGGCCGAACCGGTCAAACGGTGTTGCTCTATCCCCGTGGCGCGGTCGCCCCGCGCCGGCTGCTGCTGGTCGGACTGGGCAAGCGCGAGAGCGCGACGGCCGAGAACGTGCGACGAGCCACGGCCGAAGCTGTGCGTCGGGCGCGCGAGCTTCAGGTGGCTTCGTTCAACATCGGGTCCGCCGGGAACCTGCCGTTCGATGCCGAATCAGCCGGTCAGGCGCTGGCCGAAGGCTTGTCGCTCGGCGCTTACCGCTACTGGAAATATCGCACCGGACTGACGGCCGAGCAGACCTTCGCCGTCGAGAGCGCCACCGCCTATGTCAACGACGAGCGGGCGGCGGGAGTCGCCGCCGGTGTGGCCACAGGCCTGGTCGTCGCCCGCGGCGTGGCCTTCGCCCGCGATCTGGTCAACAGCCCCGGCTACCACATGACCCCGGCTCGCATGGGCAAAGAAGCGCTGGACCTCGGCGAACGGCTCGGCCTGAAGGTCACAGTGCTGGACAAGGCGCAATTAATCGAAGGCGGTTTCGGCGGCATCGTGGCCGTTGGCCAGGGTTCGGCTAACGATCCTCGCTTCATCGTCATGGAGTATGGTCAGGCGGCCGAGGGCACACCGACAATCTGCCTCGTCGGCAAGGGGCTGACCTTCGATTCCGGTGGCCTGTCGATCAAACCGGCCGAGGCGATGGACACGATGAAGTCCGACATGGCCGGCTCAGCGGCCGTCTTCGGCGCAATGCAAGTCGTCGCCGAACTGGGGCTGCCACTCCACGTGGTTGGATTGGTGTCGTCGGCCGAAAATATGCCCAGCGCCATGGCCTATCGGCCCGGTGACGTGGTAACCACCCTGAGCGGCAAGACGATCGAGGTGCTCAACACCGACGCCGAAGGGCGCATCATCCTGTCGGACGCGCTATACTACGCCCAACGCTACAACCCCGACGCGATCATCGAGCTTTCGACGCTGACCGGAGCCATCGTCATCGCCCTGGGGCCGCATGCCATCGGCATGATGGGCACCGACCAGGCCCTGGCCGACAAGGTGAGCAGCGCCGGCGACGCGAGCGGCGAGCGCGTGTGGCAGTTGCCGATGTGGCCGGAATATCACGAAATGATCAAGAGCGAAATCGCCGACGTCAAGAACATCGGCGGCCGGGCCGCCGGGTCTATCACTGCCGGGGCTTTCCTGGCCGCTTTCACGGGCGACTATCCGTTCGTCCATCTCGACATCGCCGGCACAGCCTGGAACGACCGCCCCGCCAAGTCCTACGACTCTCATGGCGGCACCGGCGTGGGCGTGCGTCTGTTGACCGAGTATCTGCGGGATTACACCCGCTAGAACTATGAGCCTGCCCGCGTCCAATCGACATCAGGGATAGTTGATTGGGGGCGGGCAACTCATTTTATCGTTTGATTATTGTTCATTGCCAAGGAATCAAAAGGAGAGAATCATGGCCAAAGCTGCCGCAAAACAGCCGAAGAAATCCGGCGGTTGGTTGGGGACCGTCGAGCGTATCGGCAACAAAGTGCCTCACCCGGTATTGATGTTTTTGTATCTGATTATTGGCGTCATCCTCCTCTCGGCCGTCCTGAGCTGGATGGGCGTGAGCGTCACCGAGGAGATCGCCGTCCCGATCCCCAGCGAATCTGTGCCCGACTTCTACGAGGACACCACCGAACCGAGCCAGGCATTCCCCACTTCTCCCTACGACACGGACTATGAAATACAGGAACAGACGATCGCCATTAACAGCCTCCTGACTGTGGAAGGCATCCGCTTCATCTTCACCTCGTTTGTGCCGAACTTCGCCGGTTTCAGTGTCGTTGCCGTGGTCTTCATCGCCATGATGGGCGCGGGCGTGGCCGAAGAATCGGGGTTGATGACGGCCCTTATCCATAAACTGGTCGAGGTATCGCCCCGCTGGGCGCTGTCATTCATCATCATCTTCGTCGGCGTCTTGTCAAGCGTGGCCACAGACGCGGGGTACCTGATCCTCATACCATTAGGCGCGGCCGCTTTCCTCAGTGTGAAGCGGCATCCGCTCGTCGGTGTGGCCGCGGCCTACGGCGGCGTCAGCGCCATCTTCGCCATCAATATCCTCATCACCCCACTCGACGCGATGCTGACCGAGATCACCAACGAAGCGATCGCCCTGGCCGGAGGAGAGCCGATCACCATCGTCTCCAATCTCTACTTCCAGGTCGTGATGTCGATTCTTCTGAGTATCGTCGCCGCGTTCATCACCGACCGGATCGTCGAACCGCGCATGGGCAAGTATGTACCCGAAGCAGGTGCAAAGCTGGCTGAAGATGTAAAACTCGACAAGGCTGCCCAGAGCCGCGGCATGCGCTTTGCGGGGTTAGGCGCGCTGGCCGTCGTCGTCATTGTCTTTCTGCTGACCGTCTTCCCGGGCGCCCCGCTGCGCCATCCCGAGACGGGCGGCATCATTGGCGCGACGCCGTTCATGGACAGCTTGCTGTTCATCATCACGCTGATCTTCCTGATGGCGGGCATCGGCTACGGTTACGGCGCCAAGACCTTCAGCGGCAGCAACGACGTCATCAAGGCCATCACCAAGACGTTTGCCAGTCTGGCCGGCCTGGTCTTCATGCTGCTGATGATCGCCCAGTTCATCGCCTACTTTAACTTCAGCAACATGCCCAGCGTCATCGCCGTGACACTGGCGAACTGGCTGGAGCAAGCCAATATCGGCGCGGTGCCGCTGCTGATCGGCTTCATCATCGTGATCATGCTGCTGGACATCATCATCCCCGGCTCGATGCCCAAATGGGCCATCTTCGCCCCTATCTTCGTCCCGCTGTTCATGCGACTGGGCACGGCCCCGCAGACGGTACTGGCCGCCTACCGCATCGGCGACTCGCCCATGAACGTCATCACGCCGTTGATGGTCTATCTGCCGTTCATCATCACCGTCATGCAGCGCTATCAAAAGGATACGGGCATCGGCACGGTCATCGCCCTGATGCTGCCCTACACCCTGATCATCGCCGTGGCGTGGATCATCCTGTTCATCCTGTGGTACGTCATCGGTATCCCGTTAGGCCCGGGCTATCCGGTAGGCGTCTGATAATTGTTACTTTGTAGAGACGGGTCGGGGACCCGTCTCTACTCTATCGAGGCTACCATGACCATGAACTTCGAACGCGAGGTCGAGGAACGCTTGCTGCGCTATGTCCAAATCGACACGACGGCCGACGAATCCTCACCCACCTCGCCCAGCACCGAGCGGCAGTACGATCTGCTGAACCTGCTCGTTGATGAACTGAATGAGATCGGCGCGCAGGACGTGCGTCTGACCGACTACGGCGCGGTGCTGGCCACCATCCCGGCCACAATCGAGAGTGACGCACCGGTAATCGCGCTTTTGGCCCACGTGGACACCAGCCCGGCCTACAGCGGCGCGGGCGTCAAGCCGCTCGTCCACCGCAGCTATCAGGGCGGCGACATCCCCCTGCCCGACGACCCGGAACAGATACTCACCTATGAGAACTCCCCCTACCTGAAGGAGCGCATCGGTGACGACATCGTGACCGCCAGCGGCACGACGCTATTGGGGGCGGACGACAAGGCGGGCGTAGCCATCGTCATGGCCGCCGCCCGTCACTTGCTGAACAACCCCGACATCCCCCACGGCACAATCCGCATCGGCTTCACACCCGACGAGGAGATCGGCCGCGGTGTCCACGCCGACTTGCCCGCCGACCTGGGGGCAACCTTCGCCTATACGCTCGACGGCGCGCATCGCGGCGAACTGGTCTATGAGACGTTCTCGGCCGACCGCGCCGTCGTCCATGTCCAGGGCGTGCCCATCCATCCCGGCTGGGCCAAGGACAAGCTGGTCAACGCCCTGCATCTGGCGGCCAAGATTGTCGACACCATGCCCCAGGTCACGCTGACGCCGGAAACCACCGAAGGGCGCCAGGGGTTCATCCATCTCTACGCCATGAGCGGCACGGCGGCGGCGGCCGAACTCCATTTCATCATGCGCGATTTCGAGATGGACGAGCTGGAGCGACAGGGAAAACTAATCAAACAGGTCTGCGCCACGATCCAGGCGACCGAGCCCCGCGCCCACATCACCTGCGAGGTCCTGCCGCAATATCGCAACATGCGTTACTGGCTCGAAAACGACATGCGCCCCGTGGAGATAGCCGTCGAGGCCTACCGCCGGGCGAACATCGAGCATTTCTTCCTGCCCATCCGTGGCGGCACCGACGGCTCGCGCCTGACCGAAAAGGGTGTGCCGACCCCCAACCTGTTCACCGGCATGCAAAATATCCATGGCCCACTGGAATGGGTCAGCGTACAGGACATGGCCCGCGCGACGGAGATGTGCATCAAGCTGGCCGAGTGCTGGAGCGAATAACAAATAACACACCAAGACAGTCGGGCGGCGTAAACTTCAGCCGCCCGACTTCTTATTTTTCCACAACAGGATGAATATCCATGAGCGAAAAAACGGTTCACAAGCCCTCTGACGCGACACCCTATGTAACCTGGCTCTACATGGGCATTATCGTCCTGGCCCAGGCGCAGATGGCCTTCAACGTTAACGCCATACCCGTCTCAATCGGGCCGATTGTCGAGGAGTTGAACATCCCGGCTACCGGCGTGGGCACGGCGCTCGTCGTCTACTCTCTCTTCGTGGCCGCGTTCGTCATGCTGGGAGCCAAGATCGGCAAAATCTTTGGCGAACGACTGGTGTTCCAGGTGACCGCACTTCTCCATGGCTTGTCGATGGCAGTCATGGCAGTCAGCCAGGACGCAACCACCATGAATATTGCCCAGGCCCTGGCCGGTATCGCCGCCGCGGCGCTTGTGCCGACACTGGTTGTGCTGATTGCCGCCAACTATAACGGGGCGCAAAAGGCGCAGGCGCTGGGCATACTGGCGGCCACGCCCGCCCTTTCCGGCGCTCTGGCTTTCTTCGTCGCCGGCTTCCTGGGCACCTACCTCAGTTGGCGCTATTCCTTCGGCATGCTGACCTTTATCTCGATCATTGTCTTCCTGCTCAGCTTCCGGTTGAAACCCATCCCCCGGCAGAGCGGAGTCAAGATCGACTTCATCGGCGTGAGCCTGTCGGCCATTGCCGTCATTCTCATCAGCTTTGGCTTCAACAATCTCAATTCGTGGGGTATTGTTTTGGCATCGACCAACGCCCCTTTCAGCCTGGTGGGGCTTTCGCCGGCCCTGCTATTCCTGGTCTTCGGCCTGATGCTGTTCCAGGCTTTCTTTGCCTGGTCCCACCAACGCACGGAACTGGGCCGCGAGCCACTCCTCTCGTTGGAGGTTATCGACTCCCCCAAGGAACGGGCGACGATCGTTTCCCTGCTCATCATCGGCGCACTTGGCCCGGCGGTCAACTTCCTGATTCCGCTCTTCATCCAGATCGTACAGGGCCGAACGACGATGCAAACCGCGGTTGCCGTCGTCCCCTACACATTAGCTATTGCCACTTCGGCAATATTCATCGTTCGCTTCTATGATCGATTTACGCCGCGCCGCATTGCCGTTGTCGCCTTTACGTTAGTTGCCGCCGGCCTGGCCTTGCTGTCATTCGTCGTCGGCAACAATTGGGGCACAGCGATGGTCATCTTTGGACTGGTCATGGTCGGCCTCGGGGAAGGTTCGTTGCTGACACTGCTCTTCAATGTGATGGTCACCTCGGCGCCCAAGTCATTGGCCGGTGACGTCGGCGCGCTGCGTGGCGTGGCCAATAATTTATCGACTGCGTTAGGCACTGCGTTTGCCGGGGTGGTCGCCGTCAGCCTGCTAAGCATGTTCGTGATGGGTGGCATCGATCAGTCATCGCTTCCTCACTCTCTGGTTCGGCAGGTCAACCTGGATAACGTCAACTTTGTTTCCAATGGCCATCTGGATGAAGTAATGGCCCAAACGACAGCCACACCCGAGCAAGTCACCCAGGCCGTGCAAATCAATGAAACGGCCCGGCTGAGGGCGCTCAGGGCGTCGTTCCTGATCCTGAGTGCGCTGGCACTGCTGGCGATCTTCCCGGCCATGGGGTTGCCGGATTATTCATTCGGTGACGAACCGCCGGAGGAACCGGCGGCAAAACCCAAACGGCGATCCCGGAAGAAACCCGCATAGGATCTACCGTCCTGCATATAGACAGAAAATCAAACGGGAGCCTTCCAACCGGCTCCCGTTTGCTATTGCGACTCAGGCGCGGAGGCAAAGACATTCATGCCAAGATAGTCCGACAGGAATCTCGCCACCAATTGGCCCTTTACGCTGTTGCCGGCCGAATCAAGCGGCGGGGCGAAAACTCCCATACCGCCCTTGCCCGGCGAGACAGTGATAATTCCGCCGCTGACGCCGCTCTTGCCCGGCAGTCCGACATCGAATTCCCAATCACCGGTGGTCTCATACATGCCGGCGGTCGTCATCACCGCCAACACGCGGCGACAATGAGCCGCATCGAGCACCTGCTCGCCCGTCACCGGATTGATGCCGCCATTGGCCAGTGTGGTCGCCATGATCGCCAGGTCTCTGGCAGTGACATTTAGCGAGCATTGCCGGGTATAGATATCCGCTGCCTCAACCGGGTCGAAGTAGAGCCGGCCATAGTCGTACATGATGCGAGCAATCGCGCGATTGCGATGATTCGTGGCCGAGGCCGACGCGTAGACTTCATCGTTTAGATTGAGCGTTCGCCCGGCAAATCGGGACAATCCTTCGTGGATGAAGCGCCATTTGGCTTCGGCCGTCTCTCCTGGAACCAGCGTGACGGCGGCGATAGCTCCTGAATTGACCATCGGGTTCGTCAACCGGCTGGGGTTCAGTTCGATAGCCATGATTGAATTGAAGGGCAGCCCTGTAGCATTGACGCCCAGTTTATCCCGTGCTTCCTTCGCACCGATAGCCTCGCACACCAGGCCGAACGTGAAAGGCTTGGACACGCTCATGATGGTGAACTCATAGTCCGCGTCCCCGGCGGCCATCACCTCACCATGGGTGTTGATCACACATACGCCAAACAGATCGCGCGGCACACGAGCCAGAGCGGGATAGTGGGATGCGTTTTGGCCCTCATCGTTATCCTTGTAGCGCGCGTAAGCTTCGTCCACGATCGTCTGAACAGCTTCGGTGGGCGGTAAATGACCGGTCGATACGTATTTTTTCCTTTTCTTTTTTGCTTGCGGGTTAACAGTTTCCTTCATTTTTTCGGCCCCCCCCCTCGAAATTATCCTCTTGCAAGTCACGACCCAATGGCCTGATTATATTCAACCTTGCCGGGAAATACTGTCATTTCGCGAAAAATGATGACTCATCCGTTTTTGGCCTCTGTACCCAGGAACAACCAAGTTGGTATAATTCGGTAGCCTGTGTCCGGGATCGGCGCATTGCAACCCATCAGTCCAATCGTCATGAATAATTTTCTTATTGCCTTCACTTTTGCCGCCATGTCCGCCTTTCTTGTCCGCTCAAGAGAGGAATGGCCCAACGTGTCTTATTGTGTCAGCAGTCAGGCGCATCGGTTCGCAGCCAGGCTAACCCTCACAGTGAACTGATCATGGGTGCCAGACGAGTTAACCGTACACGGCTCCGCCCCAAGCCTGACAAGCCAAAAGAAGGCTTCATGGCTCATCTGCTCGACCCCATCGACCGGCTGGCCGAGACCATCTACAGCATCCTGGTGCTCCTGACCTTCACACTGGCCTTCAGGCTGTTCCATTTGTCGCCCGGCGAAATTGTTTCGTCCGAGTACGTCAATGAGTTACTGATCGGCGCGTCGTTGGCCATTCTTGCCTGGGGCATTATCGACGGCATCGTCTACGTGCTGACCGAGGTGTTCGAGCGCGGCGAGAAACACCGCATACTTCTATACATTGAGTCGGCCGATTCCCCGGCCGAAGCCGTAGAAGCCATCGCGGACGAACTTGATTTCATTCTGGAACCCATCACCAGCGAAAGCCAACGCCGGCACCTCTACGCCGACATTCTGGAGCATCTCCACGACAGCACCCCGCAACCGGTTCACCTGAAGCGCGAAGACCTGACCGGCGGGCTGGCTTCGGTGTTGGTTGCCGTCCTGGCGGTCCTGCCGTCGCTCGCCCCGTTCATCCTGTTTCGCAACGACCACAACCTGGCGATCCGCGCCTCCAACGTCGTTTCCTTCGCCGTCTTGTTCTATTCCGGCTACGAATGGGGCAAATACACAGGCAGCAACCCGTGGAAAACAGGGCTGTTGCTGCTGACGGTAGGCGTGTTGCTGGTAGCGATTGCGATTCCGTTTGGGGGGTAGCCACCCGTGCGTGATACGACGGGCGTTTCGCTCAGCGAACGGGATAGGGCACAACTTCGATCAAGAGAGCATTTTCCAGTATAAGTTCGGCCATACTACCCGATTGCGCAGCAACCACCCAAATCTCATCCTGATTTCCCCGATCGAGGCCGATGATCAAATGGCTGTCGTCGGCACTCCAGCGCAGCAATCCCACGGAATTCACTTTAGGTATAGTCCCGATGACCTGATTTTCACCCCGCTCCACGTCGTAGACAACTACCTCCACGTCCGTGCCGGACGCTCCCCGGCCCAATGAATAAGCGAATCGCCGCCCATCGCGCGACCAGGCCCAGGTTACAGGGTATTCAATGTCGGCAATATGAGCGATCTTTTCACCGGCAATGGTCATAATTTGTAATTCCTCACGACTATTTACGAGCAAATCCGAATTATTCGGCAGCCAGCTTACACCACCCGGATAATCGGGCGAAAGCAAATTACCTTCCAGATCGAACACCTTGTTGCGCACCAACAGGTAATGTCCATCGGGCGACCAGGATATATCGGAAGTGGTGTACTCGATAGCGAAGGTCTCTTGAACGGTTAGTGTGCGCGCCTGATCGCCATTGGTCGGGACTATCCAGTAGGCGGCAGCATACTTCGGATTCTCCGGATCTATCAATTCAGGATTGACTGAAGTGAGCACAGCGATCCAACGGCCATCGGGCGACCAGTACGCATATAGCTCCCAGAGACCCTCATCTTCGAAGAGCGATTTTGGCTCGGATCCTGTAGCGATATCGAGCGTGTAGAGCGTGCCTTCTGATACATAGGTGATCGCATCACCGGCAGGGTTCCACGTTGCGATCACCCCATCTGGCAGTAGCTTGCGCGCCTCCCCCACTTCCAGATCAAGCAGCCACGTGCCGGCGATTTCCGGGTCGTTATTGGAATTATGGCTCAGGCCTGGAACCAGCATATACCGACCATCCGGCGAAGGCCTTAGCCGGAAGTTGAGGAAGAACATACCGATCGGCTCGATCATCTCTCGCTCGCCATAGAGCCTTTCGAAGATGACCGGATCGACGAATGGTAACGGCGGCCACGTCTTGAAGGCATAGTAGTCATCGAGTGTCGAGACGCCCGGCGGCCGATTGGGTGAGGTACGCATGTCCACAAGGGTCGTATAAAAGATAAGCGTATCATCCAGACCGACTATTTCCGGTGTAATAACCGTCGGGCTTGGAATAGGCGTGTTCGTCGCCCGCACGGCGGGGACTGTGATCGTGGGTATCGGGATGGGGGAGGTGGCAAGGTCAGAGGTTATAACGGCCGGCTCCACCGAACCCGTCGCAGAAGGCGAGACAGTTTCAGGTGGCGGGGTAATTATCGTCTCATTTATGATAGTCGCTACGCTTGGAACTCCCGGAACTTCATTAGTACATGAAAGCAGGAAACTTACCCCACCGACTACTGTTAACACAGCTTTGAGCATCGTGGATAAATATTTTTGCATATGTTCCCCACGGATATAAAAGATGGAAGGAATCAAGATCCCTTCCATCCGACTTGTTAAGCCAATGTGGCGTTAACGTCCCATATTAGCGCAAGATTCATCCTGATCTATCGGGAAGTCATTATCTGTGGGCCAGTTGGACTTCGGATAGAAACCTGACATACCGACCAAGTTTTCTCCATCGCTACCGTTCTGTACATGGAAATGCAGATGTGCATCGACGCCGCCTGAATTTCCTGACAGCGCAATCTGACTAGGAGAAGACACATGCGCACCCGGTTGCACATAAATACTCTGTAAATGCGCATAAAAAGCTTCTTTTCCACCAGACGCTTTTATCTTTATAAGATTGCCATAGCTACTGTTATGCTGTCCGGCCCAAGTGACAACACCAACTCTGGCGGAGTAGACCTTATTCCCTACGCCAACGCCAATATCCGCTGCCCACCTGATAATACCGGTATGGAAATCCGAACCACATTGCACGTTCCAAAACTTGCCATCCGATTTCTTAAGCACGGGCGATAGCCAGGAACTCGTAAGATTTGTAACTTCAATATCATCAGATGTCAGAGCCTCGTCAGTAACTTCAGGGGTTCTTGAATTATCGTTGAGATCAAGCGATTTAAAGTCGGAACCATATACCTCACTTAGAGTAGACGGCATCTCCTTACTGACACGAAAAGTACGCACCATTTTTCTGTATACTTTAGAATCAGCACTTTGTGGGCCGCTTGGGATATTTGTCCAAATGAACCAAACTATTCTGCCTCGAGCTAAATTGGTAAATTGATAAGTTGTAACAGGGGAAATACCTTCCTCATGTATAGCCGTAACGTCGCCAACCTCGAAGACTCTTCTTTGTTGTCTTTGGACTGAACCTTCATCAGAGGCAATACTCAACGACTCGTAGCGTTCAGTCCACTCACTCAACGACTGACTAGGTTCTATTTCAGCCAAGTAAAGGCCAATAGTTATCTGTGGGCCTGAACCTTGGTGGTTTTGAGAACCGGTAAACTGCGACACTTCCACGGGCACAAATGTGAGCAATCCACTCAAAGCTCTTGGATCACTATCGTCCCGTGGAATCACCTGCCAATCCGACGGATACTTGACCGAAAAATGAAAGCGTGGATCTACGTAAGTTACCCATTTAACATCATCTTTCGGCGCGCTGTTTTGCGCCTGGGCAATAACGACAACAGCGACAATCAGCAACATGGCTACAATAGTAGCAGAGATTGAACGGTGCGGAAATCGGGGCCTCATGGTATCCTCCTGAAAGCCGGGATGTTTCGACTGATTTGAACGCTTGGATCATATCATTGCAGTGAGGGGGGGGGGGCCAGAGGACTTTATTCCTATTCTTTGGGAATCATTTGCAACCCTGACCGAGAGTTGACGTGACTCGGCTCTTGAAGGACAATTGCTTCACTTCAAGGCTTCTGCCCCCGTAGCTCAGAGGATAGAGCGCTGGCCTCCGAAGCCAGGTGCACAGGTTCGAGTCCTGTCGGGGGTACTCCCCTTACTTCCATGACACGTCGCGTTATGCCTTTTGCCTCTAAATCCCATTACATTTGTCACTAAGAACAAATACCTGCCTCCTTTAGAATGTAGTCCAGGAACGCAAAACAACCCGATATTCGCATCCTGAGCGCCGGTGGCCAATCCCACTATCCGCCGCGTGGGTTTGTTTGTGTTGCCCAGACCCTTTTCGTAGGAGAAAACGATGACCGGTGCAGGTTTGGACAGCGAAACCCGCGATATGATTCTGGATACGCTGCGAAAGTACGCCGAGCGTAAACTGACGACCGACTATTTACTGCAGCTCGACCATGATGACCGCTTCCCCGAGGAAGTTCTCAAAGAGTTGTATGACCCGATGCAACTTGGATTGCATCTCCTGTTTATCCCTGAAGAGTTCAACGGCCTCGGCGGCGGCGCGTATGATATCTATCGCGTATCCGAATTGATGGCCGCAATTGATTTGGGCGTTGCCACGGGTGTCCTGGCGACGTTCCTCGGCTCCGACCCCATTCGCGTCGGCGGCACACCGGAGCAGAAAGCGCACTGGATGGGCCGCATCGCCGACGAGGCACTGCTGATGGCCTATGGCGCGACCGAGCCACAGGCAGGCAGCGACCTGGCCGCCATGAGCACCAAGGCCGTACCCATTCAGGAAAACGGCAGCGTCACCGGCTACAAGATCAGCGGGCGCAAGCAATGGATCAGCAACGGCGGTGTGGCCGACCTGTACACGATCCTCGCCCTGGCTCCCGGCGGGCCATCATGGTTCGTCGTCGAACGTGGCGCGGAAGGTCTCAGCCATGGCAAGGGCGAAGACAAGCACGGTATCCGCGCCAGCAACACGGCCGCCCTCTTCCTTGAAGATGTCCACGTCCCCACCGAGCGACTGATCGGCGGCGTCGAGGGTCAAGGTTTGGCCCAGGCCCAGGCCGTCTTCGGCTACACCCGCCTGATGGTCGGCGCGTTTGGCCTTGGCGCGGGCTGGGAAGCATTACGCCGCGCCATCCACTACGCCCACGAGCGCATCCAGGGCGGCGCGCCGCTCAGCGAAAAGCAGGGCTACACCCACAAGCTCATCGTCCCCAACGCCTCCCGTCTTGAAGCTGCCCGAACCTACATTGAGTGGGTCGCCGAACGACTGGACAGCGGCGAGGAAGGATTACAGACAGAGGGGGCCGTGGCTAAATACATGGCAACCGAAGCGGGCAACAAAGCGGCCGAGGATGCCATCCAGGCCCTCGGCGGCTACGGCTACACCAAAGAGTATATGGTCGAGAAGATCAAGCGCGATGTGCGTATCACCTGCATCTACGAGGGGACCTCGGAGATCATGGAATGGACCATCGCCCGCGACCGCTGGCAGCAACATCTGAAGACGCAGGGAGCGTTCTACAACGACTGGGCAGCGCGACTGGACAAGCTCCACGCCGCCGAGCCGGACAACGGCGCCAACTTCGCCGCGCTGGCGATGCGCGCTCTGGCCATCATCCTGGAACGCGCCCGAATTGATCGCCTCACCCGCAATCAGCACGTGCTGTTCCGCCTTGGCGAGCTAATCGCCTGGGCCGAAACGGCGGCCGTCTTTGCCGAACGTGTCACCTCCCATCCAACAGAGGCCATCCATCTCGACGTGCCGACTCGACAGGCACTGGCTCGCATCCACGGCCGCAACGCCGCGCTCAAGGTCGCCACCGACGGCCTGCAATGGGCAATCGGCGCGGGTCAGACCGACCCGAATCTGGCCGGCTCGCTCAACCTGCCCGGCGTCTACGCTGCGCAGGCCGGCCAGATCGACGATATGAATTTCGCGCGCGACCAACTCAACCGCGCATTCAGTTAACAGAAATATCACAGCTATTACAGAGGTCACGGATTCACAGCCTTGCCTGCGTAATCCGTGACCTCTGCGGATGATCTTCATCCTAAAGGGAAAACAATCATGGATTCAGCAGATCGCGCAATTGCTATCGTCGGGGTGGGAGCCATCCTTCCCGATGCGCCGAGCGCGGCCGCGTTCTGGAACAACATCGTCGGCAAGCGCTATAGCATCACCGAGACGCCACCCGAGCGGTGGAGCATCACCGACTACTACGACTCCGACCCCAAAACACCCGACAAAACCTACAGCAAGATCGGTGGCTGGGTGCGAGGATTTGAGTTCGACTGGAAACGATTCCGCATGCCGCCCAAAGTAGCCGCATCAATGGACGAAGGCCAGCAGTGGGCCGTCACCATCGCCGCCGATGCACTGGCCGACTATGGCTATCCCGACCGGCCGCTCGATACCGAACGAACCGGCGTCATTCTGGGCACGGCCATGGGCGGAGAGCTGCACTATGTGACATCACAGCGCATCGTCTTCCCCGAATATGTACGCTGGCTGCGCAGCACGCCCGAGTTCGCCAAACTCTCCCCGGCGACCCAGGAAGCGCTCATCGAACAGTTCCACGCCGCACTCGACCAAGATGTACCGCCCATCACCGAAGACTCCATGCCCGGCGAACTGCCCAACATCGTCTCCGGGCGTGTGGCCAACATGCTCAATCTGCGCGGCCCGAACTTTATCACCGACGCCGCCTGCGCCAGCAGCTTCGCCGCCGTCGAGGCGGCCATCCAGATGCTGAACGAGAACAAGGTGGACGCCGTGCTCACCGGGGGCGTCGACCGCAACATGGGCGCGACGACCTTCGTCAAATTCTGCAAGATCGGCGCGCTGAGCGCCACCGGCACGCGGCCGTTTGGGGATGGCGCCGACGGCTTCGTCATGGGCGAGGGCGCGGGCGCGTTCCTGCTTAAACGATTGTCCGACGCCGAGCGCGCCGGCGACAAAATCTACGCCGTCATTCGCGGCGTGGCCGGCAGCAGCGACGGCAAGGGCAAGGGCATTACCGCGCCGAATCCTGTCGGCCAACAGCTCGCTGTGCAACGCGCCTGGGAATCCGCCGGACTAGACCCGGCCACCGCATCACTCGTTGAAGCCCACGGCACCAGCACCCGCGTCGGCGACGTGGTTGAGGTCGAAAGCCTGTCTCAAATGTTCAGCGGTGCGGCTCGCGGCAGCATCGGCCTTGGCTCGGCCAAGAGCAATATCGGCCATCTGAAAGCGGGCGCAGGAGCAGCCGGCCTGTTAAAAGCCACCATGGCGCTCCATCACAAGATATTGCCGCCCACTCTCCACGCCAACCCGACCAACCCTAACATCGATTTCGCCTCCACCCCCTTCTACCCGCTCCACGAGGCACGGGAATGGATCAAAAGCAATGGGACGCCACGCCGCGCCGGCGTCAGCGCCTACGGTTTCGGCGGGACGAACTTCCATCTGGTACTTGAGGAGCATATGCCGGGAGCGCTTACACAGCGGCCGAAGCTCTATGCGGGAGCAGGGGAGAAAGGGAGCAGGGGAGCAGGGGAAAAAGAGGCGAGTTCCGAACTTGCCACTCGTCAGCCGGCGATTGTTCCTCCGCGAGGCATCGTGGCATTAGGAGCCAATTCGCCCGACGAGTTGAAGAACAAGCTCGACGAACTGCTCCTCCGCGTCGATGCGGGCTGGACGCCGCCCAACGCGCTGCCCCGACCGGTCGACATCCGCGCCAAAGAGCGATTGGTCATCGACTTCGGCGATCACGAAGAGCTGCTCGATCGCCTGCAAAAAGCGCGCAAGGTGATGGGCTTCGACACACCCCAGGCCTGGAAAGCGATGGAAGCCCAGGGCATCTTCCGCGGCCGAGGCCCCAAACCGGGCAAGCTGGCTTTCCTCTTCCCTGGTCAGGGCAGCCAATACGTCAATATGGGTCGCGAGCTGGCGGCCGTCTCCCCCACGGTGCAGGCCACACTCGATGAGGCCGACGCCATCATGCAGCCCATCCTGGGCAAGCCGCTGACCTCCTATCTGTTTGTCGATGCCAACGACAAGGCCGCCGTCAGTCAGGCCAACTTCGACCTGATGCAGACGGAGATCACCCAACCATCCATGCTGACTCTCGACGAGGCCATCCGCCGCCTGCTGGCCGACTATGGCTTTGAGCCGGATATGGTCATGGGCCACTCGCTGGGCGAGTATGGCGCGCTGGTGGCAGCGGGCGTCCTGCCCTTCGCCGAGGCGCTGGAAGCGGCCGCCGGGCGCGGGCGCGAAATGGCCAAGGTCAAGGTGGACGACAACGGCTGGATGGCCGCCGTACTGGCCCCCTTCGAGATCGTCGAGGCGACGCTCAAGGAGATCGACGGCTATGTCGTTCCGGCCAACATCAACAGCACCAGTCAGGCCGTCATCGGCGGCGAAAGCAAAGCCGTCGAAGCGGCCATCAAGCTCTTCCAGGAGCGCGGCTACCAGGCCATGCAATTGCCGGTCAGTCACGCCTTCCACACCCGCATCGTCGCCCCGGCCAGCGCGCCGCTGCGCAAGATGCTCGACCGGATGCACATCACCCCGCCACGGCTGCCGTTGGTCGCCAACGTTACCGGCGATTTCTACCCGGCAAGCGAGAACGAGATCAAGGATTTGCTGGAAAAACAGATCGCTTCCCCAGTGCAATGGGTGAAGGGCCTCCAGACGATGCACAATGCCGGTGTTCGCACCTTTATTGAGATCGGCCCGAAGCGCGCGCTACGCGGCTTTGTAAAGGATGTCTTCGGCGACCGCGACGATGTTGTAGCTCTCATGACCAACCACCCCAAGGGTGGCGAGCTACCCACATTCAATCAAGCATTGTGCGGGCTGTATGCCGCGGGATACGGTGCTGAAGAGAGCGCCGGTCAACGACAACCGGCCATAGCAGCGACCGCAGATGACGGACGACTGACGACTGACGTGAATAGAACGGCGGCCAATGGAACGATTGCCGTCGCCAACGAGAATGATATGAATAATAATGCACAACCGACGGCCGCGTCTCTGGACACGCTGGCTCAGGCGTTGGCTCAGGTGCTGCAAAGCAACGGCCATGCCGCCTCGCAGCGCGTCTACGATCGAAACGAGACACCCCTCGGCTCAATCGTCATCAGCGGCACCGGCCTGGGCCTGCCCGGCATAGAGAAGCCGGTGATGGACCCCGACAACGCCATGCGCATCCTGCGCGGCGAGCAATTCGTAGATTTGATCCCGGAGCGGTTCCGCAACCTCATCGTCAGGAAGCAGATCACCCGTCTTGTGAAAGGTGAGGACGGCAGCGGCCGCTTCGAGGCGATCTCCGACCCGAATGAAGTCATCAAGTTGGCCGGTCGGCCCGGCTCCTTCGATCTGGCCGAGGAATACGGCGTGCCCGCCGAATTGATCGAGGCGCTGGATACAACCACGCAGCTGGCAATGGCGGCCGGAATCGACGCGCTACGTGAGGCAGGCATCCCGTTGGTGCAGACCTATAAGCGCACCAGCACCGGCAAGCATCTGCCCGAACGCTGGATGCTGCCCGAGGCCTTGCGCGACGACACCGGCGTAATCTTCGCCAGCGCCTTCCCCGGCGGCGACCGCTTCGCCGACGAGTTCAAGCGGTATTACATCAACGTGAACCGCACCCAGCAACTGGAAATGCTGGAAGATTTGCGCAACTACGCCACTGATCCGGCAACACAGAGCGAGGTCAACCGACGCATCGACGAGTTGCGCGACCAGTTGGAGCGCGAACCCTACACCTTCGATCGCCGGTTCCTGTTCCGCATCCTGGCCATGGGTCACAGCCAGTTCGCGCAATACATCGGCGCGCGCGGCCCCAATACACAAGTGAACGCCGCCTGCGCCAGCACTGCCCAGGCCATCGCCATCGCCGAGGACTGGATCCACAGCGGCCGGTGCCGTCGTGTCGTCGTTATCGGCGCCGACAACGTGACCGGCGACAACCTGATGGAGTGGGTCGGCGCGGGCTTCCTGGCCGTGGGCGCGGTGACGACGAAAGATCAGGTGGCTGAAGCCGCCCTCCCGTTCGACAAACGGCGGCACGGCACGATCATGGGGATGGGCGCGTGCGCGCTGGTCGTCGAGAGCGAAGACGCCGTGCGCGAGCGCGGGATGCGCGGCATCGTCGAACTGCTGAGCAGCGAGACGAACAACAGCGCCTTCCACGGCACCCGGCTGGACGTTTCCCACATTGGCATGGTCATGAACAGCCTGATCACTGCTGCCGAGCGCCGCTTTGGCCTGAACCGTTACGCCATCGCGCCGCAGACCGTCTTCATGTCCCATGAGACCTATACGCCCGCCCGCGGCGGCAGCGCCTCGGCCGAAGTCATGGCTTTGCGCCACACCTTTGGCGAAGCGGCCAACAGCATCATCATGGCCAACACAAAAGGCTTCACCGGCCACCCGATGGGCGTCGGCATCGAGGATGTGATCGCCGTCAAGATTCTGGAACACGGCATCGTCCCACCTGTGCCCAACTTCCGCGAGGTCGATCCCGATCTGGGGCCGCTCAATTTGAGCCGTGGCGGCCGCTATCCGGTTCAATACGCCATTCATCTGGCGGCCGGCTTCGGTTCGCAAATCTCGCTCACCTTCACGCGACGTATCCCCGGCAGCCTCGATCGCGTCGATAACCCGCCCATGTATCGGCGTTGGTTGGCCGACGTCAGCGGCTACGACACAGCCGAAACCGAAGTCGTCAAGCGCACCCTGCGCGTTGTCGCCCAAGGGGCGCCCACCCGTCCGCCGATGCCCAATCGCTGGCAGCCGGGCACCGGCCCGACGATGCGCGCCGCGGCCGGCGGCGAAATAGCGGCAGTGGAACTGCCTGCGCGAATGGTTACCCCAACCGTCGATCGCCGGCCGTCGACCGCTGCTCCCGTCCAGCAACCCGTAGATAACGGGCAAAAGCCCGTAGAAGTCAAGCCGCAGGTCGTAATCGAACAGCCCCGGCCCGAGCCGGTCGTGGTGGCTGCCATACCGACCGCAGACAGCCGGCCGCCGACCACCGTCAGTGAAGCGCCTCCGGCAGCGGTCGTCGATCAGCCGTCGGCCGTCGATCCAGTCACCGACAAAGTCCTGGCCATCGTCGCCGAGCAGACCGGCTATCCGCAGGAGATGCTCGACCTTGATCTGGATATGGAAGCCGACCTCGGCATTGACACGGTTAAGCAAGCCGAAACGTTCCTTGCCATCCGGCAAGCGTTTGACATCCCCCGCCGCGACAATCTGAAGTTGCGCGACTATCCGACGCTGGACGCCGTCATCGGCTTCGTGCGTCAGAGCCGGCCCGATCTGGCCGCAGCCGCCGTAAAAGAGGAGCCGCAACCTGCCCCTGTGACCCATGCCCCAACAGTGCCCGTCCTTGCAACACCGGCCACCGACCCAGTCACCGACAAGGTCCTGGCCATCGTCGCCGAGCAGACCGGCTATCCGCAGGAGATGCTGGAGCTTGACCTCGATATGGAAGCCGATCTCGGTATCGACACGGTCAAGCAAGCCGAGACGTTCCTTGCCATCCGTCAGGCGTTCGATATCCCCCGCCGCGACGATCTGAAGTTGCGCGACTATCCGACGCTGGACGCCGTCATCGGCTTCGTGCGTCAGAGCCGGCCCGATCTGGCCGCAGCCGCCGTAAAAGAGGAGCCGCAACCTGCCCCTGTGACCCATGCCCCAACAGTGCCCGTCCTTGCAACACCGGCCACCGACCCAGTCACCGACAAGGTCCTGGCCATCGTCGCCGAGCAGACCGGCTATCCGCAGGAGATGCTGGAGCTTGACCTCGATATGGAAGCCGATCTCGGTATCGACACGGTCAAGCAAGCCGAGACGTTCCTTGCCATCCGTCAGGCGTTCGATATCCCCCGCCGCGACGATCTGAAGTTGCGCGACTATCCGACGCTGGACGCCGTCATCGGCTTCGTGCGTCAGAGCCGGCCCGATCTGGCCGCAGCCGCCGTAAAAGAGGAGCCGCAACCTGCCCCTGTGACCCATGCCCCAACAGTGCCCGTCCTTGCAACACCGGCCACCGACCCAGTCACCGACAAGGTCCTGGCCATCGTCGCCGAGCAGACCGGCTATCCGCAGGAGATGCTGGAGCTTGACCTCGATATGGAAGCCGACCTCGGTATCGACACGGTCAAGCAGGCGGAGACATTCCTCGCCATCCGTCAGGCGTTCGACATCCCCCGCCGCGACGATCTGAAGCTGCGCGACTACCCGACGTTGGGCGCGGTCATCGGCTTCGTGCATCAGAGCCGACCCGATCTGGCTGAGCCGACCGTCGACCATCGACCGCCGACCGCTGTCAGTGAAGCGTCTCCGGCAGCGGTCGTCGGTCAGTCGTCGGCCGTCACCCCTGGCTACACCCTGGCCGACGCCGATGCAATGCCCCGCCGCGTGCCGGTGCCATCCTTGCGGCCGTCGCTCGACCTGTGCAAGCCAACCGGCGTCACACTGGATGCAAACAGCCGGATCGTTATCATGATGGATCGTGGGGGTGTGGGCAAGGCACTGGTAACCCGCCTGGAGAAGCTCGGCGCGACGCCGCTAATCATTAACGATATACCCACGGCTGAAGCACTGGAAGCTCAACTAAAGACATGGCTGGCCGAAGGCTCCATTCAGGGCGTCTACTGGCTGCCCGCGCTCGATGTCGAGCCGGAGCCGGATGAGATGACGCTCGAAGAATGGCGCGAACACAACCGCGCCCGCGTCAAGAATCTCTACACCACAATGCGCACGCTCTATGACGCGGTGAAGGATCGCGGCACGTTCCTCGTCTCGGGTACGCGGCTCGGTGGTCTCCACGGCTATGGACCGGAGGGAGCCACGGCTCCGCTGGGCGGCGCAGTGAGCGGCTTCACCAAGGCTTACAAGCGCGAACGCGGCGATGCTCTGGTCAAGGTCGTTGACTTCGAACCGGGACGCAAGACCGCGCCACCGGCCGACGCGCTGCTGGCCGAGACGCTGCTCGACCCCGGCGTCGTCGAGGTTGGCTACTATCAGGACAACCGATATACGGTGACTCTGGTGGAGGAACCGGCGGCCAACGGGCAACCCGGCCTGGCGCTCGGCCCGGACAGCGTCTACCTCGTCACCGGCGCGGCTGGCGGCATCACCAGCGCCATCATCGGCGATCTGGCGGCCGCGGGCGGTGGTGGCTCATTCTATTTGCTCGACCTCGTGCCCGAACCGGCGCGCGACGACCAACAGATAGCCTTGTTCCGGCAAGGGAAGGACGCGCTCAAGCAACACCTGATCGCCACGGCCAAGACTGCCGGCGAGAAGGTGACCCCGGCCCAAATCGACAAGCAGTTGATGGTTGTGGAGCGAAATGAAGCAGCCTTGCGCGCCATCGAATCGGTGGAAGCGGCGGGCGGCAAGGCCCATTACCGCAGCGTGAATCTGCTCGATGGCCTGGCCCTGACGGCCGTCGTCGACGAAATTCGTCACCAACATGGCCGGATCGACGTGTTGGTTCATGCCGGCGGCATTGAGATCAGCCGTTCGCTGGCCGACAAGGATTACACCCAGTTCAGCCTGGTCTACGACATCAAGGCCGACGGTTTCTTCAGCCTCATGCGCGCGGCGAAAGACATGCCCATCGGTGCGACGGTGGCGTTTAGCTCGGTGGCCGGGCGCTTCGGCAATAACGGCCAAACCGACTATAGCGCCGCCAATGACCTGCTCTGCAAGTTGACGAGCAGTCTGCGCCGCCGGCGGCCCACTACGAAGGGCATCGCCATCGACTGGACGGCATGGGGCGAAATCGGCATGGCGACGCGCGGCTCCATCCCCAGGATTATGGAGATGGCCGGCATCGATATGCTCCCTCCATCGGCAGGTATCCCCACGGTGCGCCGCGAACTTGTTGCCGGCTCCTGTCGGGGCGAGATCGTCGTCGGCGGAAGGCTGGGCATCCTGGTCGATGAGTGGGACGAGACCGGCGGCCTGGATACGGCGAAGGCCAACGAATGGCTGGCTGCCCAACACCCGCCCTTGCATATGCTCGGTGAAGTAAAAGCTGCAAAGCTCTATGGCGGACTGGAGGTCGAGACGACGCTCGATCCCAACGAGCAGCCATTCCTGTACGACCACGCCATGGACGGGACGCCACTTCTGCCCGGCGTCATGGGCACTGAAGCGTTCGGTCAACTGGCGCTGGCGCTGGCTCCCGGCTATCGGGTGGCCGCCGTATACGATGAGGAGTTCCACGCGCCCTTCAAGTTCTATCGCATGGAGAGCCAGACGCTGCACTTGAGCGCCATCGCCACACCTGCGGGAGATAATAATGGCTTGATCGTTCAGGCGAGCCTGCGCTCGCTGCGCGACCTGGGCAAGCCTGGACTGCCGCCACAAGAGAAGCTCCACTTCACCGGCAAGGTGAGGCTGGTACAAGAACTGGGCCAACCCGTGATCGATTTTACTCCGCCGGCATCCGAATCCCTGTCGATTTCGGCCGAGGATGTCTATCGGATCTACTTCCACGGCCCAGCCTATCAGGTATTGGAACGGGTTGACGTTCACGACGATCGAGCTATCGGCTTGCTGGCGGCGGCGTTGCCCTCCAACACGAATCCGGCCGATGCCGCCTCAATCATGGCTCCCCGACTCATCGAACTATGCTTTCAGACAGCCGGCGTATGGGACATCAAGACTAACGGCACGATGGCTCTGCCGCTCGGCCTGAACTCAGTCACCGCCTATCGGCAACCGATGGAAACCAACGGCAATCGGCTCTATGCCGTGGTGACGGCTCTCGATGGTGGCGAAGCGTATCATGCCCAGGTCGTGGACGACTCCGGCGCAGTTTATGTCGACTTGAAGGGGTATCGCACTGTCGCACTCCCCGGCAGCGTTACGTTATAACGTCGCACCTTATCAACAATATCGGGGCGCCAACCATTGGCGCCAGTCATAGGGATCCCGTCGAGCGTTAGGCCATAACGACCGACTGCATCTTCATCTCTTTTCTTCTCGACACAGATTGCCCGCGAGCTTCAAACCGCGGGCAATCTGCATTTATGGCAGGGACAGGTATAATGAACTGGATGAACGCGACAACCAGGAGCGGCGTCATCACCACTCCCCAAGGACCTCTCCACTGGCTTGTCCTTCACGCCGGACAAGACAACCTGCTTGCCTCGGATACTCCACCTGACTTCTTACATCCAACCGAAATCCGGCATTGGCAGACGCTCAAGATCAACAAACGCCGGCGGGAGTGGACGCTCGGCCGCCGGGCTGCCAAAGAGTTGATTATCGAGCAAATATACGAGAATAATGGCCATCGCCTCGATCTGGCCCGGATCGCGATTGTTCCCCATGGTGACGGCTGGCCCATGGTCATGCTGCCCGATCAGGCCGATTTCCCGGCGATCACTCTTTCGATCAGCCACTCCAGAGACAAGGCCTTTTGTGCCACGACCGAAGGCGCAGACCGGCTACTGGGAGCCGACATCGAGGCAATTGAGCCGCGCACGCCCGCCTTCGTGGAGGAGTACTTCACCCCACTCGAAAACCGGTTCCTGACCGTGGTTCCTGCGGATCAACGCATGACCCTGATAAACGCCGTCTGGAGCGGGAAAGAGGCCGCCCTGAAGGCGATTCGTCGTGGGCTGGCCGAAGACACGCGTATTGTCTCTTGCCTGCCCCACCCCGCCATGGGCGATAAAGCCCAATGGCTGCCCATGCGCATCGAATGGACGGCAGAACGCACGCAACAGCCAATGCCGCCGTTAAGAGGCTATTGGCGGCATGAGAACGGCTTCATTATGACACTGGCCTTTGCTGCCGATGCAGCGCCGTAATGCAATATATTTAAGCAGTGACCGCCGGACGGGTCGGGCGAATCCTCAAGATCACGACAAGCGCCAGAGCCATGAAGATAGCGCTGAAGGGAAACATCCAGCGATACTGGTCACCCATCACATCGACGACGATGCCCCCCAACGTAGGGCCGAGCACGGCCGCGAGTTGGGAAGAGAAATAATACAGGCCGGTGAAGGCGCCGATTTGCCGCTCGTCGCCGAAGTCATAAACCAGCGGCAGGCTATTGACGTTGACCATGGCCCAGAACAAACCGGCCACCACCAGAACGACGACAAACGTAGCTGCGCCCTGGATCAAGAAGAAGGCCACGCCAAACAAAACGGCCAACCCAATTAGTCCCACCATAATTACCTTCCGGCGGCCGAGCGACGTGCCCAAAAGCCCGGCCGGAAGAGCGAATACGATGAACGAAAGGCTAATTGACGCCGAGTAGATCGATGCCGATCCCGGAGCGATGCCCAACGAGAAGACGGCAAACGAAGAGAGCGCCGCTTCCAGCCCGTTGAAGGCGATGAACCACAGAAGGATGCCCAACAGGACATAGAGGCCGCCGCGGTCGGCCCGGCCGGCCACAAGGCGTAAATTCTCCATCACCGAACGAACAGGCTCAGTGTCATCACCCTCTACCAGATGTCGTGGTTCACGAACGCGCCACACTGCCACCAACAAGGCCACCACCATCAGGATGGCGCCGGCGATGAACGGGGCGGCGCGGCCGAAATTATTGAACAAATAGCCGCCGCCCAAAAAGGCGATAAGGCTGCCGATGCCGCCCATCAGGTTAATAATCCCGTTGGCCTTGCTACGATCATCCGGCGGGAAGAGGTCGCCCAACCAGGCTACCGTCGGCGAGCGGAAGAGCGCCATACCTACGTTGGTGATCAGGATGAAAGCCGCCAGCGCCAGGGCCGTGGGAGCGAAGGGCAGCAGGATGAAACCAATGGCGGCGATGGGAAGGCCGAGAAGGATCCATGGCTTGCGACGGCCGAACCGGTTCCACGTGCGGTCGGATCGCGCGCCCACCCACGGTTGCAGGAAAATGTTGATCAGGTTGTCCCAGGTCATGATGAACAGCGCCAGCGACGGCCCCAGGCCAAAGCCCGCGATGTCGGGAATTGCCCGCCCTTCGGCCAGCAGTTGCGCCTCAAATTGGGGATTACCCGCCTGCAAGAACAAGGGGATGTATTGATTGAAGATGGGCCAGATGATACTGATGCCGAGAAAGCCGAAACCGACAATGAATGTCTTGCTATATGTGAATCGCCGCAATCCGTCCTGAGCCACAGCAGCCTCCTGTTGTATGATGTCGCCACAGGAAGTATAACGCGAGCTTTCCGGAACCGCCTACATTCATCAACAGTTGGCCAGGAAACAAGATCGAAAGTTCAGAAGGGTGCCGCCCGCGATCAGCCGTCAATCTCGAAGCCATAAGTGATTGAAACCACGCCGCGCAGCGTCGCTGCTACCGGGCAATATTTGTCCACCGACAGTTCAAGCGCCCGGCTGACCTTGCCCGGGTCCAGTTGCTCGCCCGCTAAATGGAACTGCATGTGAATGTCCTTGAAGGCATGGGGTGGTTCAGGCTGTTGGTGGGCATCGACATCGACCCGAAGCTCGGTCAACTTTTGGCGTTGCCGCTCCAGGATGTCAACTACCTCATGCGCCGCACACGTAGCCAGGCTCATTAGCAGCAAATCCGTCGCTCTGGTCGCCTGAAATGATTGGTCGTTAATCCAGCCATTGGACGGTGACCCCGCCATCACCAGATTGCCGATCGAGTCGCGGCAAGCGAACAGACGGCTGTTGAACAGGCGACTGTTGTCCGTCATCCAATTCACGGCGATGTTGCTCAACGAATCATCTCCAGGTGTCAGATGTTTTGGTTTTTGCGCCCTGGTCAGGGCAAGAGACAGGCCGGCGGGGTGATGTCCAGCACATTTCCGGCGGCCGAGTCCATGCATTGGCAATAACTCGTGTCTTGCCCTTCGCCGGACCACATCCAGTAGCTGATCGTGGTCTTCAGGCACATCGCCGATTCCGGCACGTCGAACGGCAGCGAAACCGGGCGACTGCGCTCCAGCCCCACCCCTTCGGTGTCCAGCTCCTGAATCACGAAAAGACGCCAATGCCGACCTTCGCTGGGACCAATCTGGATTTGCCCGTTGCGCGCCAAAATGAATCCCAGCGACGGAGTCAGGATAAGAACCAGCCAAAACAATACAAACAGGAGTATCAGTAAGCGACGCAACCAGACGTTCATAGTGACAATGCAAAACCCGGCTGAACGGAAAGTCGTTCAGCCGGGTAGTATAACCGAATTGCTAATTTTGTGTTCGCCGGGACTGCATTAAGCGGGCTCGCCAACCTTCACGCCCAGCATTGCGTTCAGGTAAAGCTCCCTGGTGTACTCTTTCACCATGCGGCGGGTGCTGAAGCGCCAGGCGTTGGAACGAATCGCTTCGCGCATCACTTCGACCCAGCCTCTGGGAATGCCGTCGCGATCCTGATTATAGTACAGGGGCACAATCTCTTCCTCGAGCAGACGATAGATCCTCTGAGCGTCTTGATAATCCTGCTCTTCCGCGCCGGCGTACTGGCGATCATCAATTGCCCAGCCGTTCGCGCCGTTATATCCCTCGACCCACCAGCCATCGAGGATGCTGAGGTTGGGAATGCCGTTGAGCGAGGCCTTCATGCCGCTGGTACCGCTGGCTTCCCGCGGCCGTCGCGGCGTGTTCAGCCACACATCGACCCCTTGTTTGAAGTAGCGCGCGGAGTGCATATCGTAATCTTCGACAAAGGCCAGGCGGCCGCCGAACTGGCTCGCCTTGGCCATGGTGTAGACCTGCTGGATGAGATGCTTGCCGGGTTCATCCGCGGGGTGGGCCTTACCGGCAAAGATGATCTGAACCGGTCGGTGCATGTTCAACAGGATCTGCTGCAAGCGATCCATGTCGGTGAACAGCAGGGACGCTCGTTTATAGGTGGCGAAGCGACGGGCAAAGCCAATGGTCAACGCGTCGGGATCCAGCAGCGTGCCGCCAACGAGCACTTCGGTCGGGTCACACTTGCCGTTGACCCATGAACGTCGCGCACGCGCACGCAAATAGGTCATCAATTTGGCCTTGAGAGCGGTGTGGACCCGCCACAACTCCTCATCAGGCACATCGGCCAAACGCTCCCACAGCACCGGATCATCGTGATGCTCTTCCCAATCGGCACCCAGATATTTATTGAAGATGTGACGCATCTCGCCCGCCGTCCAGCCCGGCACATGAATGCCGTTGGTGATGGATGTGATCGGCACTTCGTCGACCGGCAGGCTTGGCCATACATGTTTCCACATGTCGCGGGACACCTCGCCGTGGAGCTTGCTGACGCCGTTGAACTGGCCGCCCAGGTGCAGCGCCAGCACCGTCATATTGAAGGCATCGCCCCATGGCTCACGATGATGCCCCAGGTTCAGGAACGCCTCGCGGCCGATGCCCAACTTTCCCCAATACCCCTGAAAGTATTTGTCGATCAGATGAAAGGAGAAAGCATCATGACCGGCAGGCACAGGCGTGTGGGTCGTGAAGATCGACTTGGAGCGTACCAGTTCCGAAGCGCCGGCGAAATCCATCCCCCCTTCCACATACTCGCGAATCGATTCGAGAAGCAGAAATGCGGAGTGGCCTTCGTTCATGTGCAGCACGGCAGGGTCATAACCTAACACGCGCAGCAGGCGGACGCCACCAATGCCCAGCATGATCTCCTGTCGGATGCGCATCTCGCTGTCGCCCGAATAGAGCCGCGCGGACAACTCGCGGTCCCAAGGCTCATTCTCCGGCACGTCGGTATCCATCAGGAAGAGCGGCACGCGGCCGACCTGAACGCGCCATATACGGGCATGAACGCGGCGGCTTTCCATCTCGACGCTGATTCGCAACTCGCCACCATGGGCGTCACGAACCGGCAGGATGGGCACATCTCTCATGTCGATCGGCTCGTAGATCGCTTCCTGCCAGCCATGCGACGGCACGTGCTGGCGGAAATAGCCTTGGGGATAGAGGAAGCCGATGCCGACAAAAGGCAATCCCAGGTCGCTGGCCTCTTTGGCATGGTCGCCTGCCAGAATTCCCAGGCCGCCGGAGTAGATGGGCAGCGAGCTGTGAAGCCCGAATTCAAACGAAAAGTAAGCGATCGTCTTGCGCGTCAGGTTAGGATAGGTCACGTGGAACCAGCTATGGCCGTTTTCCATGGCCCGATCGAAATCCATCAGCACTTTATTATAGCGGCGCAGGAAAGAGGCATCCCCGGCACGGGCGGCCAACGTTTGCGGGCTGACCAGCCGCAACACGCGCACAGGATTGTGCTGGGTTCGCCGCCACAAGGGATAGTCAAGGCGACGAAATATCTCCCGCGCCTCGGCGTTCCAGCTCCACCAAACGTTATAAGCCAGCTCAGGCAATCGCCGAAGCTTTTCCGGCATTTTTTCGATTAGCTCGTTCATTCGACTCCTGCTCCTTTCTTAGCAAAAGGAATTTTTGACCATTATTCGTCAATCAGAAAAGCGGTCGAGGTCGTTGATACCTCAACCACAATACATGAATTATAATGCGTGCGTCAAGAGCGCGCACGTGAAAAATCGGGGCAGGGAAGTTTATCGATCGCGCGATCAATCAATACTGTATTTGACGGGAAACTTCATGGTGGGTGGATTCGCCGCTCGCCGCGCCGCCAGATCGGCTATCTCATTGCAGAGCCAATCGAATTGGGTCTCCGTCATCAAGTCACGACTTACCAGAGGCGACGGATTGGTAGCGTTGATCAGATATAGCTCTTCGCCCAACAACGCAAACTCCGTCATATTGATGTCATAACCATAAACGTCGGCGATCTTCAGGGCCGTCTCGGTCATCTTTTCAGCCTGATTCTTTTCAAGATGACTGTCAACGCCGAGATAGTGATTTGTCTCCATCGAAAACGGCATGAGAATCGTTTTCTCGCGGCCGATGACCACGCAATGATATTGCTTATTCGTTTCGATCACTTGTTGCAGGATCATCGTCCGAGTGCCGCTCTCATCGTAGCGCTGGATCAATTCCCCCACATTGGCCACACGATGGGCAAATCGCCGGCCACCACTGCGCACATCCTTGAAGATAGCCGGGCTGCCGATGTAATCGATGATGGCCTGCCAATCCATGGGGTAAGACAAATTGCGGAAGCTGTCGGGCACGGTGTCGGTAGCGACATCCTTGTTCGGCAACACAACGGTGCGCGGGGTACGGACGCCCAGCTTTTGCATCAGCGTCCCGCCAAAAAATTTGGTGTCGTTGGCCCAAACGAAGGGGTCGTCGATGATATAGCATCCATTCAAGGCGGCATACTCTACATAGGCGTGGTAGTAAGGGATTTCATGCGACATGCGATCGATGATCACATCATAGACCACAGGTTCGTCAATGAAAGTACCCCCCAGCTTAACCAGCTCGGCCTGGATGCCCTCATACCGCTCATTGAGAATCTTCATCACGGTATCGGGCAAATCTTTCTCGCGCCCAATAAGAAAACCGACTACTTTCTTTCCGTCTCGGCTCATGCTATATCTCCCGCACCTGTTCAGGGAAAGGCGAAGCTATTCAGGCTGTAATCCGTGCGCCGGGAGTGATTGTGGCTCGGAGAACACTCCCTGACAATGACTATATCCAATTCCGGCAAGATACCCAAATTGGGCGATGTCCCCAATTTTGCGGCCTAACCTGCGTCGGCCAGCAATGATTCAATCGCCTGCTGGAAGACCTCAAAGGGTTGCGCTCCCGAGATGAAATGGCCGTTCACGAAAAACGCCGGCGTACCATCGACGCCGAGGGTCGTGCCATAGTCCAGATCGGCCAAAACCGCATCCTTGTGGGTTCGGGCTTCCAGGCAGGCGTCGAACGCGGCCGTATCCAGCCCCAGCTCCCTGGCAAAACCGGAAAAGATGGTCGCCGCATCATCGCGGCCGTTCCAGGCATCCTGTCGCCCAAACAGCAGATCATGCATCCCCGCATAGGCAGCCTGATCGCCCGCGCAGCGCGCCGCTTCCGAAGCCAACTGCGCCTGCGGGTGAATGCTGCTCAGCGGGAAATCCATGAACACATAGCGCACCTTGCCCGTGTCAACATACTCAGCCACGATTTGCGGGAAAGTCTGCAAGAAATGGCGGCTGCAGAAGGGGCACTGGAAATCGGTGAATTCGACGATGGTAACGGGCGCGTCGGGATCGCCGATGCTATACGCTCCGTCGGTGCTGACCTCGACCGGCCCCCTGGGAGTGGGTTGGGCGGCCTCTTGGGGCTGCGAAACGTAGGCATCAGCCAGAGTTCCTTCTTCGGCCAGGGATACGGCATACTCAAACAATTCGTAGGGCTGCGCGCCACTGATGGGGAAGCCGTTGATGAAGAACCCCGGCGTGCCGCGCACGCCCAGCGATACCCCTTCGTCCTGATTGGCCTGAATCACGTCGTCATGCCGACCGCTGGTCATGCACTTGGCGAACGCGTCACTGTCGAGCGATAGGCCCTTGGCAATCATCGTGAAGACATCGACGGCGGCCGCGCCCAACCCATCCCATTCCTGCTGGCGGGCGAAAAGTTCGTCGTGCATCTCCCAGTAGGCATTCTGCTCGCCCGCGCAGCGAGCCGCCACGGCCGCGGAGCGTGCCTCGGGGTGGATGTTGTCCAGAGGGAAGTCCTTGACGATATAGCGAACGCGCCCCGTATCCACCAGCTCCGAGATGATGCGCGGCAACGTCTCGGTGGCGTGACGCACGCAGTAGGGGCATTGATAATCGGTATACTCAACGATCGTGACCGGCGCGTTGGGGTCGCCCATCTCGCTGCCGATATTGTCCATCACGATAGTCGCAGGCGTCGGCTTGACGGCAGGCTCTCGCGGAGCGGTCTCCGGCTGTGCCGCCACCGTATTGCCGGCGGCGATGGCGGCAATAGCCTGATTGAAATAATCCAGCGGATAGGCTCCGATAACAGGCTGATCGTTCAGGAAGAAGCTGGGGGTGCTGTTGACGCCGCGCGTTTGGCCCAGACTAAAATCCGCATCGATCGCCTCGGCATATCGCTTCTCGGCCAGGCAGTTCGCAAAATCAGCGTGAGCCACCCCCAACTCCTCGGCATAGCGCACGAAGACGTCGTTGGCGCTCCCATTCGACCACTCGCCGATATTGGTGAACAACCGATCGTGCATGGCCCAATAGGCGGCCGCGCCGCCCTCGCCCGCACACCGGGCAGCGTTGGCCGCCGCGGCCGCCTGCGGGTGAATGGTGCTGAGCGGGAAATCGAAGAAGACCATCACGACTTCACCGTTGGCAATTTGATTCTCCAACAGGCCGGGCATGGTCTCATTGGTGAAGCGGCTGCAGTAGGGGCACTGGAAATCCGAAAAGGTCTCCATGAGGATCGGCGCATTAAGGTCGCCGCGGAAGGGCCGGCCTTCCTCTGTAAAGCCGACGGGAATGCCGTTCGCGTCAAATTCGGTCGGTCCCCCCGTGGCCGTCGGAGCGACGGCGGTCCCGGTAGGCGATGGCGTCGCAGCTTGCGTGCCCCCCACGAACGGGACTGAGCCGGCGGTCTCGCCCTTATTGGCGCCCCCGCCACATGCGGTCAAAAGAACAGAAAACACAAACAGCGTAACGAATAGCGTACGAACTGAAGTTTTGGTCATTACCGGATTCACAATTTGCGCCCCGACAGGCAACGATGCCCATAGACGCATTAGGGTATTTCTTAAATAGACAAGCCGGCAGCCCAAAAGCTTACCGGCAACGAGTGGTTGATCTCTTAATTCCTGCACGTCCGACGATGGACGAGACGCGAATAGACCAAGTATACCGCCAATTACTCTCGCGGGAATCCATTAGGGAAACAATAGCATGGACCGTTAAGAAAACCGTCCGGTCGTCATGCATCATGAAATATGCTAGACTAACCTATTGAGCTTTTGACTTCATCGAACCGTCTTTTCAAAAGTCACTTTCCGAGAGGATTACAATTCGTGACAAGACTACTATTGTTATTCATGCTGCTTGGCGGCTCTCTCATAGCTTGCCGGCAAGATGTTGGGCCAACCCAACCGGCAGCAACCAATCAACCCGAAACCATATCCGAAAGCACACCCGAACTGCCGGAGAATACGCCCGTGGAAACGCCCAACGCAACGGCCACGGCCGAGCCAACGGCAACGCTCACCCCCACCCCGATTCCGCCCAAGGACCTCGTCGTGTGCGTGGGTGCGGAGCCGACCGACATTTACCTCTATGGCGATCAATCTCCGGCGGCAATGGCCATTCGTCAAGCCATCTACGAGCCTCCCTATTCGACACTCAACTACGATTATCAGCCGGTGGCACTGGACAAAATTCCGACCCCCGGCGACGGGGATGCGGTCATTGAAACGGTTGAGGTGTCCGAAGGCACGGTCATCTATAACGCCAATGAAGAGATAGGCCCCCTCACGAAGGGCATGACAGTGATCAACGCCAACGGCGAGCGCGTCACGTTTTCCGGCGAGCCGATCAGGATGAACCAGATGACCGTCGATTTCACCTTCAAGCCGCTGGTGTGGTCAGACGGAACTCCGGTGACGGCCGAGGACTCCGTCTTCAGCTTCCACGTCATAGGCGATCCGAATACCCAGCTCCTCGATAAACGGGTCCGCCTGACCAAGTCGTACAAAGCGACAGGCGAGCGATCCGTGCGCTGGGTCGGCATTCCGGGCTACATGGAGCCGGAATACGTGACCCATGTCTGGACGCCTTTGCCCAGTCACCAGTTGGCGGACTTCACCGCGCTGGAAATGGCAACCCTCGACGAAACGACCCGCCAGCCTCTGAGTTATGGCGCGTTTATGGTCGAATCGTGGGAAGAAGGAGAATCTGTTCGCCTGGTTCCCAACCCCAATTACTATCGGTCGGCCGAGGGCTTGCCCTACCTGACTTCACTGACCTACAAGTTCCTGTCCGGCAACAACAAAACGCTGCCCGACGGCTTCGAGGGATGCAATATCATTACCGACGACGTGCTATCCTTTGACGCCGTTGGCGCTGTCGATGATGCCGAGGCGGCCGGCACGCTCGTTGAACATGTGGCCACGGCCGGCGTCGTGGAGCAGATCATCTTCGGCGTCGATCCGGCGGCAGCCTATGAATCCGCCAACGAAGTCTGGTTCCAGGATGCGCGCGTGCGACAGGCATTCACCCAATGCACCGATCGTCAGGCGATTGTCGACGAATTGACCTTTGGCCGGGCGGCCGTCATGGACACATTTGTCCCCAACGACCACGTCCTGCATCCCAATGATGTAGCCCAATGGGAGTATGACCCGGCGGCGGCCAACGCCTTGCTCGACGAGGTTGGCTATCGCGACACGGATGGCGACGGCGTCCGCAGCGATATCAGCTCGACGGCGCCCTTCTCCATCACGATCGGCACGAACATCGACAGCGATTTACGCCTGCAAATCATCGAGATGGTCGCGGATGATCTGGCCGAATGCGGTATTCAGGCCAACCCTCGCGCCCTGGAAGCGGGCACATGGTTCGCCCCCGGCCCGGGAGGCAAGGTCTTCGGCCGTCAGTTTGACATGGCCCAGTTCGCCTGGCTCAGCCGGATTCAACCGGATTGCGGCCTCTATCTGACCCAAAACATCCCCGGCCCGATGATCGACGGGTTCAACGGGTGGCAAGGGGTGAATGTGTCCGGCTGGTCGAACGAGGCCTATGACGCGGCATGCAACGAGGCGCTGGCCATGTTGCCGGGCATGCCGGGATTCGTCGAGGCGCATCAGGAGGCCATGCGGATCTTCGCCCAGGAGTTGCCGGCCATGCCCTTATTCACCCGCATGCGTCTGGCAGCTACGACGCCGGATGTGTTGAATTTTCAGCTTGACCCGACGCAAACGCCATCTCTCTGGAACGCATTTGAATTGGATATGAAGTTGGGCGGCTCATAGGAAGCAAAGATGGATGACGGCATACAGCCCGGCGGCGAACGTTACTTGATCGTCGGCCTGGGGAATCCCGGGCGGGCGCACGTTTTCAATCGCCACAATATCGGATTCATGGCCATCGACCGGCTGGCCGCGCGGCACAACATCGAGATGAAGCGCGTACAAAACAAGGCCATCATCGGCAACGGCCGCGTCGCCGGTCGTTCGGTGATCCTGGTCAAGCCGCAGACCTTCATGAACCTGAGTGGCGATTCCGTCGGGCCGCTGGCTAATTTCTACAAGGTGCCGCCGGAGAACATTC
>DAOMSB010000024.1:0-33166 GCA_035446145.1 Promineifilum sp. (SeqCode)
TAGCGTTACCTTAGGCAGAGTATTCACCCCCTTCTTTTTGTAGTTTTGACATCTCGGCAATTCTATCACACTCGATTTTGGTCGGCAAAGCCGGAAAGAAAATACGGACAAACATATGGTGACATTGGTTCCGGCATGGCCAATGGTTATAATCCTGTCAATATCAATCTTGTGATCTGCATCATCTGGAGGTAAATCATTATGGATCCCGTCGGTACCGTCATCTTTACGATTTTTATCGCGCTCGTCCTTGCAGCCATCTTCCTGCCACGGTTGGGGCGCAAGAACAAGTAAGTCTTCCCCCCGGTGCGCCACCCGACAACCAGACAGCTTAGGCTCCTGATAGTATTCGTCCTGCCGGCACTGGCATGGGCGGTCGCTGGACGGGGACATATTGCAGCGCGGCCGTTGCGCCCGATAGAAAGCGACAGCCGGCCTCTGGTTGTCCGCATCTACTACGACAGAATAGACGACCTGGCTGCGCTTCAATCATACGACGTTTGGGAATATAACAACTTGCGGGAACGGTACGTATTGGCGGCCGTCAATCAAGCCGGCTACGAAGCGCTCATCGAACAGGGTTGGACGGTTACCATCGACCCGGATCAGCAACGGGCCATCGACAGAGCACCCTCTCAAAGCGCAGACTATTACGGCGGCTATCGCACCACCGCCGAGATTTATGCCGATCTGGCTACGATCAATTCAGCCTCCCCCCAATTGACGGAACTCGTGACATACGGCCAGAGCCATTGCCAAACGGTTGGAGGTTGCCTAACGCCCGGCGGCGATAGTCTGCCCGGCTTTCCGCTGCTGGCCTTGCGCATCACCAATGAGGGCACGCCGGGGAGTTCGGTCATCGACGGTGACTCAATCATCCGGGGCACAAAGCCCATCTTCTTCCTCATGGCCAACATTCACGCCAGAGAGATCACCACGCCTGAAATCGCCATGCGGTTCATCGCGCACCTGATCGACGGATACGATGTCGATGCCGACGCAACATGGCTGGTGGATCATCGCGAGGTCTGGGTTGTGCCCACAGCTAATCCTGACGGACATCAAATTGTAGAGTTAGGCCTCAAGAGCAGTTACGGGGACTTTCCCTTTTATCAGCGCAAGAATGCCAACAATGATGCCAATCGGGACGGCAACCCGGATTGCCCAATCTGGCCGCCGTTGAGCTTGAGCCACGAACAATTCGGGATTGATCTCAATCGCAATCATAGCTTCGACTGGGGGCCGCCGGGTTCGAGCGATCAGCCTTGCGATATGACCTATCGCGGGCCGTCGAAAGCTTCCGAGAGCGAAGTTTACGCTTTGGAGAATTTGGTACGAACTCTCATCCCCGACCAGCGCGCGGCCGACTTGAATGCTCCGGCCCCGAAAGATACGGTTGGGTTACTGATCACGCTCCACAGTTTCAGCAATCTGGTGCTTTGGCCCTGGGGGAGTACCACACTACCCGCCCCGAACAAGAATGACTTAAAGGCAATTGGCGACAAGTTCGCCGGCTTCAACGGTTATCTCTCCTGCCAGCCAACCCATTGCTTGTACGGGACGAACGGAGCCACCGATGATTGGGCCTATGGAGAGCTGGGCATTCCGGCGTTCACCTTCGAGATTGGCAATCAATTTATGCCGGCCTATGCCGAAATCGATGCCGTCCAGTGGCCGGATAACAGGCCTGCGCTGATCTATGCCGCCAAAATTGCCCGAACACCTTACATGACAGTCCATGGCCCGGACGTGCTCGAACTCACTGTTGCAACAGGCATACCCGGGCCGACTCTCCACGCGATCATCGACGATCGCTCTAACGGCAGCCAACCCGTCTCGGCCGCGACCTATAGCATCGATATCCCTCCGGATTCGGAAGGAGCCACTCTCCGACCTCTTGAGGCGGCAGATGGCGCATTCGATTCCATCACCGAAGCAGTATCAGGCAAGATCGATCTTGCGGGCATAGAACCCGGAAGACACATCCTGTTTGTTCGTGGCCAGGACATCAATGGGAACTGGGGGGCAATTAGCGCAATTTTCATTGACGTGGCAGTTGTGGCAGAGTTCACCCTTCTCCCGACGGTCATTTCTCCGTGACATTAATTAAGCACCCTATTCGTGTTCCGGCCGAAATTGAGTCTCATACAGAGACGCGTAGAGACCGTCCTCCTCAATAAGCTCTCCGTGAGTGCCCTTCTCCACCAGGCGACCCTGATCCATGACCAATATTAAATCGGCCGCCAGGATCGTGGACAGCCGATGGGCAATGACCAGGCTTGTCCGACCTTCCATGACGCGCTGCAATGCTTCCTGAATAAGCGCCTCCGATAATGAGTCCAGGTGCGATGTGGCTTCATCGAGAACCAGAATGCGTGGGTCCTTCAGGATGACACGGGCGATGGCCACACGTTGCCTTTCTCCGCCGCTGAGCCGATAACCCCGTTCTCCTACGACTGTGTCATACCCGTCGGGCAGCGATGTGATGAAGTCATGGATGTTGGCCGCCTGGGCCGCGGCGACCATTTGTGCCTCGGTCGCGTCAGGCCGCGCGTACAGGAGATTGGCACGAATCGTATCATAGAACAGGTAGGTCTCCTGCGTGACCATACCGATATTCTCGGAAAGGGAGTTCAGGGTAACGTCGCGCAGATCATGTCCGTCGATCAGAACTCGGCCGTCAGTCGGGTCATAGAGCCGGGGAATCAGATAGGTTATGGTCGTCTTGCCCGCGCCGCTCGGCCCCACCAGAGCGACCAACTGCCCCGGATCGATCTGGAAGGAGATGTCTTGCAGAGCGATTCGCCTTTCCACCACCACATCAGTCACATCGCTTTCATCATCGACATCGTTGGCGCCATGTCCTTCCGCCGCGGCTACGGCAACATCCTTTGGCTTGCGGCCGCGATTCAAAAGGGTTTCGTTACCGCCCCAGGAATATCGAACTACTTCGGTAAGCCCTGCCCGCCGGCCGGCAGGCAACTTGGCGTAGTCGAAGAAGACATTTTCAAAGGCCAGACTACCCTGAACGTCCCGTAGCTGACGGGCGCCGGGCTTGTCGAAGATTTCCACCGGGATATCCAGCACCTCAAAGACGCGCTCAAAGCTGACCATGCTTTGCGCAAACTCAACAGGTGAGTTCGCCAGAGCCATAAGCGGGCCATACAGCTGACTCAGATAGGCGCCAAAAGCCACAATCGTGCCTATCGTGAATGCGCCCTGGATCGTCAAATAACCACCCACCCAATAGACCAGCGCCGTGCCGACAGCGCCGATGATGCCCAATATCATGAAGAACCAGCGGCCGATTACCGCGGATCGCACGCCGAGATCGCGCACGGCAGCGCTATCGCGATGGAATCGGGCCAGTTCACGCTCCTCGCGGCCAAACAACTTGACCAAAAGTGCGCCGCTGACATTCAGGGTCTCGTTCATTGTCGCATTCATCTCGGCGTTGAGCACCATCGATTGACGGCGCAGATCGCGCAAGATACGGCCGATGCGTCGCGCGGGCAGATAGAAGAAAGGGATCACGAGCAACCCCAAAATCGTAAGGCGCCACTCCAGGGCGATCATGATCGACAACGTCGCTACGACCTGCACGATATTGGAGATGATCGAGATGAGCGTATTACTGACCGCTTGCTGAGCACCAACGACGTCGTTGTTCAGCCGCGACATCAACTCGCCCGTGCGCGATTGGGTGAAAAACCGTAACGACATGCGCTGGAAATGCTCATAGACAGCGTTTCTGAGATCAAAGATGATGCTCTCTCCAACAAACGCGGTGAGATCACGCTGCCAAACCCCAACCAACCCATTGAGCACGGGAATAGCGATCAGGCCCAGGGCAAGGAAATTCAAAAGCCGCCAGTCACCGTTAGGGATGGCGTCGTCGATGAGCGATCTCATCAACAATGGGGATACAAGCGTGATAGCCGTGGTCAAAAGAATTGTGACCAATAGCAGGAAAACATGTTTGATGTATGGACGGGCAAAGCCCCAGACGCGCAGCAACAGGGCACGCGTCACGACAGGGCGCTCCTGCGTTGCATCATGACTTAAGAACGCCCACCAACCGCCTCCATGAAAACCCATTGATCATACTCCTAATAGATTCCGATATGGCACAGCCAAAGTACTTATTCTACGATCTAATCATCCAGGCCGGAACCTGATATGGCCGGTTCTCATCCGCATCGACAACAATCGCTTAAACAAAAACAGCCGGCGGACATCCATGCAAGGTCCGCCGGCTGCTTATCCATCACTCAGAGTTTAATCTACTCGTCGAGTGGCATGACCTGGATGTATTCAAATCGCCAGGTTGCACCCTCGATGAGATCCGTCGACGTAAAGAACCCAAAGTAGGGACTGGTCGTCCAGCGGGTATCGGTATATTCCTTTTGCAACTTAAGGGGGGAACCCACCGTGGCGGCGTAAACGCGAATACTGTCGGCGCGCACCTCAATCCGGTAATGGTTCCAGTCCCGGGGGTTGACTTGCTTGAAAAAACCCCACTGGCCAGGCTGATCTCGAATATCCCCAATCCTTTTCAGCGGAGCGCCGCCGGATGTATCCCATTTCACCTGATCAACCCGCTCGAATATCAGTTTCATTTTGACATTGCTGATATCGGTGTCGTCAAAAATGGTGTTTATGTTATAGAAGTGGTTGAAGCAATTGCTGTGGTTCGCCCAGCCTTCACCTGTGAGGTTCGGCGGGCACTCTCCGCCCCCCCAATCTCCGCCAAAGACTGCGCCGGCCGATTGGACCCACCCTTGGCTGATGATGCGCGCGTCGTATTCGATGACATAGGGCACGCGCGGCGCGGGGCGCAGCGGGCTGGCGATCAACCAGTCCCACCGGCTGGTGATCATGGTCACATACTTGCCGTTCTCATAAAAGGCATCCACGTCTTCCAGATGCGTTCCCCGACGGAGCCCCCAGCCGGTGGACGGGTCATCGAAATCATCTCGATAGCCGCCAACAACCGTTACTACGTTTGACCATGGGCCGGGGACATCGCCGATCACACTGCGCGCACGATAGTAGAAAACGTTATTGGGCGAGGGCTGTTTTGCCACCGCGCGAGATGTCGTCGGGCCAACGACGATTGACGTCGCGCCATCAAAGTTGCTGGAATTCGACTCCTGAATTTCATATCCGGTTGCACCGTAACTGGCAGTCCATGACAACATCCAGGTATTGGCTCCATTAGGCGCACCGACAGCGAGTGTGATTGGGCCGAGATTAGGTCTCAGCGCGATCGGCAGGAGCTGATTAAGGTAAGCAACATTCTCAGCGACGGTCACATCGGCGTCGACCTCCAAATTCTGTTCGGCGCTGACCAACTGCGCGGTGTTGGTGATGACTGTACCCGGCACAGCGTCCATGTTCATTACAACGGTGACCGTGATATCAACGCTCTGGCCCGCGACGGCCGTTCCTTCCCATGAAACCGTGCCGTTTTGGTAGCCGCATGCGGTGGTGATAATCGGGGGGCAAGTGTGAACGGAGTAGGTCACCTCGCTCGGCAACTCGTCCGTCAACGTCACGGGGATATCTGTGCCCCCGCTGTTCATGACCGTAATCGTGTAGGTGAATATACCGCCGGGGAAGACAGTATCATCCGAGACACTCTTGGTCGAACCGTCCAGATTGGCGGCAGCGATGACGCCATTGGGTATTGTATGGGCTGCCAGATATCGTTCGATGGCCGATGGCATCGCCAATAGTTCCTCATCCGTTGGAGCGTGATAAACGCCCGGAGGAGATTCGGTTTCAGGCGTCGGCACGTCGCCGGTCTGTGCGGCCGAAATCCCCTGAGTGAGAAGCAGAACGCCAAACAACGCCAAAAATAGCCCGACAGCTCTTTTGATGGCAATCCTGTTCGGCATCCCTTGATGGACTAGCTTGTTCCTTTTCATACTTTTAGGTCTCCTTGCGTGTTCATTCTGGTGGGGCAAGCTGCATTAGCATAATACTTTCCCACGCGGGTTCGGTCAACCGGGGTAGCGCGATCGGCGACCTATCGTTGATAATCATCACTCAACATTAAAGATCAGGATCGAATATCCAATCCGGTCATCAGGCTCGCGTTCGCGAAACCAGGCATAGATTCGCTTCTCTTCCACGCGCAGCGGCGGCTCCCAGATGCTGGAGGCGCTGATGGCATAAATGCCCGGTTCGGGATGTTCCGGCGTGAAGGGCGGCTCCCACCATAGCCGGAAGTATCGATCTCGTCCCAGCCCCGGCAATGGTTGGTGAGGAATTCCGTAATATTCAGGATCGGCCGTGCCGAACCAGCCAAGCTTCACGCTCTCAATGTCGTTATCGTCCATCCATTCCTTCAGCCGCAACAAGTCCTGGCCCCAATCGACGTTGCTATCCGTCAGCAAGCGGTATCCATTCGAAGGGCCGCCTACCGCCGGGTTGAAGTAGCTCAAATAATTGGGGTAGGTCCAGATAGCCACCCCGACAAGCACCATCTGCCCCCCGGCCAACAACATCTTCGGTGAGAAGAGTCCTCGACCGGAGGCACGCAACTCCGCTGCAGCGAGACCGCTCACCATGAGCAAGAGATATGGGAGAGCCGGCAAGACATGCCGATAGCCAATGTTGAGCGCGCTTTGAGCGGCCAGCACATAAAAGCCAATAATCGGCACGAGCAGGAAGAGCACCCGTTGCCGGGTTGCTCTCGTCTTTAGCAACAAGATCGTGGCGATAAGCGCAAGAGCGATGAGGACAAGCGGGGTCTTCATGAGAAAAGCAGCAGGGAAGTACCCGGCCCAGCCATTTTCCGAAAACCGGCCTAACAGAAAGGACGTGGCGCGGCCGCCGCTGAGCAACGTAATCTGCTCGATCCCGGCCCAAAAGGTAGGCATCGGCCCCGTCCACCGATTGAATGAAGTGAGAGCCTCGGAATAGAACTTGAAGCTTCCCCACTCGAAGCCAAAGATAGCCCACACGACCACCAGAGATAACGCGCCGGCCGATAGCAGCTGGGCCACTCTAATCAGGGCTTGTCGACCTCGACGGCCGAAGCCGCTTGGGTACAGCGGCAATAAGGCCAGCACAAACCAGATGACCACAAACCCTAAAGCCGATGTTTTGCTGCTAAAGGCCAGCCCCATCAGGATAGCGCCGGTCAACCATCGTCTCCAGCTCCATCCTTCAGGATATTGCCACAGCCGCCAAAGCGCATACGTCGCCAAAAAAGTAAAGAGAATGCCGCCCATGTCGGTGGTGGCATACCGGCCGTGGGCCATCAGATTGGGTTCAAAGAGGAGCAACACAAAGGCCGGCAACGCGGCCGCATCACCCCACAGCGAACGGGCAAATCGAAGCCCGGCCAGGGCAAGAGCAATAGCGAGAAAAATAATTGGCAGTCGAGCGAGAAATACGATACGGGTTACATCATGGTTATATTGCCACATGAACAGGTCCGCGAACTCATACCACCCTTCGCGTCTTTCCCAACTGGGGTGGTCTGTCGGCAGGCGCAGCTCCGGCATCGTGAGCAGCGGTAAGGCGCTCAGGCTGTTAATCAATGGCGGATGCTCCAGACTTAACCGCGGATCACCCGTCCTGAGAAATGCCAGACCGCGAGCAATATGATTCTGCTCATCCATCGTCGGGCTATCGCCAACCATGCTACCCACCATCAGGGCAAAGTAAATCAGCGTGACGCCAACTATCAGCCACAGACGAGTCTGCGGGTTCATTCGCAAGTGGATCATGCTTGGTGCGGGCCTATCGGACATAACTGAGGCGATTATAAACTATTGAGGCCCAGGAGGGTTATGTCGGCAATATACGAAGCGAGTGACGTTTCCTCACGGATCATCTACAATCTCACTCCGATGGCTCCCCATTCATCATCCCCCGAAACGACTTCGAAAGGACCTTCCGCTCGCAAGCGTCTCCTGACGATTCTCAAGATATCAATCACGATAGTTGGCCTCATCCTTGTAATCAATGGAATTGATTTCCAGGTTCTGCTGACCTATATAAGCGAAGTCAAGTGGTCCTGGATGACAGTCGGGGCAGGACTGATCGGGGTCAGCCTGGTCATTCGATCCTATCGTTGGCATATCTTGCTCAGCGGGGTCGGCTCGAAAATTCGGTTTAGTCGCCTGCTGTCTCTCTACCTAGTGGGCAGCTTTTTCAACGCCTTTCTGCCGTCGGGATTGGGTGGTGATGTAGTCCGGGCGGCCGAAGCCGCGCAGGATGTGGAACCCAGCATGGCTGTCGGCACAGTTCTTGTCGACCGCCTGACCGGGTTGATGGCCCTGTTCATGATGGCCCTGGCAGTCCTGCCATTTCGCCCGCCGGAGTTTCCCGGCTATCTGGTGATTACAATCGCAGGAATATGCACTTTGGGCCTGATTTTTGGGTTCATTCTCGTCGATGGGCGGTTGTTTATGTGGTTCATCCATCATCTGCCGGGAGCGATTCGGCAACTGGGCGACGGCTTTATTGGCAGGCTGGCATCATCGATCCAAAATTGCGGTGGGCGCACATTGACCAAGGCCCTGCTGGTATCGGTGTTGTTTAATCTCGTTCAGGTAGGCTGGTGGGCGGCCGCCGGGCACGCCCTGCAGTTATCGATCCCCTATACCTACTATCTTCTTGTGGTGCCAATCATGTCGCTGGCGCTTCTGGTCCCGTCAATCGGTGGCCTTGGCGTGCGAGAATTCCTGTCGCCGACCCTCTTTCGTGGTGCGGGTCTATCGCCGGAACAATCTGTTGCGTTGACGCTTCTGGTATTCGGGCTGGAAAGAGTGACCAGCCTGCTCGGCGCTCCCGTCTATCTTTACTCAACCTTTCGCGCTCATCGGGAAGACCAAACCACAGATAGCGCACGTCAAAACAACCCATAAAATAACGCCGGGACATCTTATAAGTCCCGGCGTTGTTCAGACATTGGAGCAATTTTCGCCTATGCGGGTGTGGCTTTTGCTTCCCCTTCTTCAGGCAAAAAGGAAATCTCCAGGAATCCATCCCGAAGACGGCCGCCGCCGGCCCGTCGTTTGGCCAGGACGGCCGGGAGGATCATCTCCCGTTTGAAGTTGCCGATCGTGATAAAGAGTTCATCTCCACGCTTTCGCAGCTTGACGTCATCCTTGTCGATGAACGGGATCGGAAGACGCAGCAGGTAACTGCCGTCTCCGGAATCAACGATTTCCTGCACGATCCCGCGATAGAAAATATCACCAGGATCAGCGTCACCGAAGCAATCGGACGCCAATTTATCCAGCGCATCGAACCCAACGACCTCATGCGAGTAATACGGTGCGTACCAAATAGGCAGAGGGCGGAAGTTATTCTCGATCAGTTCGATATATTTGGCCTGAATCGCCCGGCGCTCGCGATAAAATTCGCTATCTCCGGAGGATGGCGGCAAGATGCGATTGATGATCACGCTATCCACCGGATAGTTGAACAGGCCCAGATAACTGACCGCTCGCTCGGCCTCGCGCATAACCATCTTTTCGGGTTGCAACACGACACGGTAGCTGCTCACGGATGGATCGCTCAACGTAGCGCGCAACTCGGCCGTGGCGGCGTCCAGCTTGCTAATCGCCTCCAACACCTCGGAGGGTCCCTGGAGCAACTTTCCCGCAAACGGCTTAAGGACGCGCATCATGATCGCCGACTCCAGCTTGCTCACATGGCCTGCATACCAACGAAAGGTGTCGGGCATGGTGAGCAGGCGAATCGTTTCGCCCGTGGGCGCGGCATCGATGATGACCCGGTCGAAATCTCGCTCTTTGGCCTGTTTGTTGATATGGAGCAGGCTGACGATCTCATCCATGCCGGGAAAAGCGGAAAGTTCGTCGGCGACAACGTTGTTGATCCCCGAACCGCTAATCACGTTGGACATGAATGACTGGATGGTGCCCCAATAGTTGTGGATATCGGCGACGACGCTAATCTCCTGGGCCCAGAGGTTTTCGCCGATTTGTGTCGGCGTGGCAGTCAGGGGTATATCGAGCGAATCCGCCAGACTATGAGCAATGTCGGTGCTGGCAACGAGGGTCTTGTAGCCCAGCTTTGCGCTACGCAGAGCAGTGGCCGCGGCAACAGTTGTTTTGCCGACTCCGCCTTTTCCCAAATACAAGATAATCCGCATTACAAGGTTTCTCCTTCATCAGGATATACGTTGGCGGCCGCGTTCGGTTGCGTACCAATGACTTGGCTGGAAGGTTTCGAGAACAGAACCGCCAATGAATTCCCGCAGAATCGAATCGTTGGCGATGAATTGCAAATCCGGGATCGACATCGGCTCAAACCATTGCAGGAATGCCATCAACCGGTTGGCCTCCAGTCGCTCCATAGTCCCCGCCTCCACCTGCAAAAGGAGAGGCTCCGCCAGCGGCTTGAGCGCCGAAAGCTCATAGACAAGCGCCGAATTAAAAAATACATCGGCGGTGTTCTGGTAGGGAAAGATACGGTTCTTCTCGCCGCGCCGAACACTGCTCCAACGGCCGATCGTTTGCGCGGCCGTATATCCACGATGAGAGGCATCGCGCACGATTCGCCGTAAAAGGCGCGTATCTGTCGTTGGAACCCGGTTATGCTTGTCGAGGTTTAGCTGCGTGAAAGCCGAGATAAAGACGCGGAATGTTGCCGATGGAGGCAAATTGTCCGTCAAACGCGGGTTCAGGCCATGGATACCTTCCACCAGGATCACATGTTCCCGGCCGATATGCAATGGAGAGCCTTCCTCACGCATGCCGGTCTTGAAATTAAATCGCGGCATGATCACCTCTTCATCAGCCATCAATCGCCGCATATGGTCCTGAAACAAGGCGACATCGACCGCTTCCAGAGCCTCATAATCGTGATGGCCGAAGGCATCGCGGGGGGTATCTTCGCGATTCACAAAGTAATCATCGAGGCTGATGATGACCGGATAAATCCCTTGAGCCATCACCTGTAGGGCAAGGCGCTTGGCAAACGTCGTTTTTCCGGCCGATGTTGGCCCCGAAACGGCGACGAGGCGCGTCGATGGCTGGCGATTGGCAATAGAGCGAGCGATACTCGCCAGCTGCCGCTCATGCAAAGCTTCAGCAACGAGGATAATCTCCCGGCTCCGTCCGTTAGCAATGGCCTCATTGAGCGCGGTCACATTCCCGACACCCATGATCGTCAGCCAGTCTTTATACGTCTGGAAGATCTGCGCCAGCCGTGGCTCGTCCTCAAAGGGCTGGAGGACATTGGGCCAGCTCCGCCGGGGAAACTGGAGAATAAAACCGTCGTTATAATGGCGCAGGTCAAACAGGTCCAGATAGCGAGTTCTGTTGACCATGAAGCCATGGAAATAATCGCGCACCCCATTCAGCTCGTAGAGCGTCAGGTAGTCCTTGCGGCGACGGGCAAAGAGGTCGGCCTTCTCCTGATCGCCCTGCTTTCGGAAGAAGGCCAGTGCTTCGTCGAGGGGCAGGCGCACATTGTCGATAGGCAAATCAGCCTCAACCAGTTCCCGCATTCGCCGACGCAGGGCGGCCAACTCCTCGTCAGTCAAACGCTGCCCGCCGTCGCGCTCGCAATAATAGCCACCGAAGGGCATCGAATGGAAGATGGTGATCACTTGCCCGGGCAGCACCTCGGCCGCGGCTACAATCATGAGGAAACTCAACGAACGCCGGTAGATGCGCGCGCCATCGTTGGTCGCCGTCGTAACCGGCACCAGATCGGCATCTTCCTGCAACGGGAAGCACAGCTCGCGCAAGCGGCCGTTCATCAAGGACGCGACAACGCGCTCCCCCTTCGGCAAGTCGGCCGCCAATATGAACTCTTCGATGGGAGTTCCTCTATGCCCTTCAAACACCCGGCCATCGGGAAAACGAGCCTGCACCGTTGGGCGTAACTCGGTCAAATGCACTTCTTCTTCGGGATTCATATCGACAAACTCAAAGGGACTCGCTCCCATTTTTGAATCTATTCATCCGGCAAATATTTACCGTTTGGGGCTCGGATAACCAGCTGATGCATATGTTTCAGCCGCATAAACGCTCTATGTGGGGTGACAAGCGATCAAACCTCTAGAATCATCAGGCAGGTTACGTACTTATTCATCATCGATCATTCCTTGGCAACAGCCCACCAGCCGACTTTTGCACGGCGAAGCGGGGCGCTAATGCCATCCGGAAGGTCGACCGGTTCCGGGAGGGCAATACCTTCACGCGGGATGATCACTGCATCCAACAGTACGCCGGAGGTAACCGGAGCATCGTCGGCCGAGAAAGCATAGAGCGGATATTGACCAAACAGCTCCAGGTCGCGAACAAAATATTGCACCGTGTTGCCGTTCGGGTCCTGGCCGAAGACTTCGGCGCGGGGAAAGCGAAGGCCATTCTCCTCTACCCATCGATAGAGTCGCAAGCCGCCGATCTCGGTACCCCAGTCATCGAGAAGCATGGCGGGAAGCACATGAAGCTCAGGCCCCTGAGTAACCAATGCATAGGTGAGATAAACCGTCTCCGCGTCGTCGCGACTATCGAAACGTAATGCGAGGCCATCTCCAAACGGCACTAACTCTCCACGAACAGCTTCTTTGACGATCATGGTCGCTCTGAATCGCTCATTTCCACCGACGGCCAACCCAACCGGCCATTCAGGCCACTGTCGGATGATCCGACGCGATTTATCAAGTGTATCCAAGCGCCAGGGCATTTACAAACCGTTCCGCTTGCCCGTTCCCATCGCGGGGTCTATCATTCGATCCTGACAATCTTATTCATATACCAATGAGGACCTATGAACGCCGATTCTTTCTCCAACGATCATGAGTTAAAGCATCCTGATTTGATGGAGGCCATTGAAGAAGCGCGCAGTTTACGCCGCGCGGACGAACTTGAATCATCCCAGGAGCTGCTTCTTGAGCTTTTGGAAGAGTATCCCGGAGATCCGCTCGTCCTGTTCGAAGTGGGCGGCGCCTACGATGTGATGGGCGAAGTCGAAATAGCTATACCTTATTATCGCCAGGCAATCGGCGCGGGGCTGGAGGGGGACGATCTGCAAGAATGCCTCATCTGTCTGGGCAGCAGCCTGCGCGTCGTGGGCGAGAGCGAAGATGCCGTGGCGCTCCTGGAGCAAGCGGTGGATGAGTTTCCCAATCGCAATAGCGGCCGCGCGTTCCTGGCCCTGGCGTATTACAGCAACGGTGAATATGATCAGGCAGTCAGTCTGCTCCTGTCCCTGCTCCTCAAGACGACATCCGATGAGGATATCCGGGGCTATGCCGAATCCCTTGAATATTACGTAGACAACCTCGACGAGACGGTCGATGAGTAAGATGAAGGCTTTAGCCTTCGAATCTCACGGCCCGCTGGAAAATATTCGGCTGATGGAGTTGCCGCAGCCTGAACCGGGTCCGGGCGAGGTGCTGGTCCAAATCCACGCCGCCGCGCTGAATCGCCTCGATTTGTGGGTCATGGAAGGGTGGCCCGGCCTGAAGCTGAAGCTGCCCCATATTCCCGGCAGTGACGGCGCGGGGGTCGTGGTCGCCGTTGGGCCGGCCGCCATTGGGCCGGGTGTTACCCGATTTGCTATTGGCGATCGCGTCGCTATCAATCCGACCATCTGCAATGATCCCCTGGATCGCTTTGCTCGCCGAGGGTACGACAACCTGTGTGATGATTTTGCGATCTTTGGCGAGCATGTGGCCGGGTTCTATGCGGAATATGCGGCCGTCCCGCAAAGGAACCTGTTGAAGCTTCCCGACGGTATCACGTTTGAGGCGGCCGCAGCCGCGTCGCTGGTCTTCGTGACAGCCTGGCACTCCCTGATCACCCGCGGCCGATTGCAGCCCGGCGAGAGCGTGCTAATCGTCGGCGCGGGTGGCGGTGTCAATACAGCGGCGATGCAGATCGCGCAGTTGGCGGGAGCAGGACCGATTCTGGTGGTTGGCTCATCGACCGACAAATTGGCATTGGCCAAGGAACTGGGGGCCGATATCTTAATCGATCGTCGGGAAGTCGACTGGAGCCGGGAAACCTATCGACTGACAGGCAAGCAAGGGGTCGATGTCGTCGTGGACAACGTCGGCGCAGCCACATTTCAAAGCTCCTTGCGCGCATTGAAACGAGGCGGCCGATTACTGACCGTGGGTAACTCCAGCGGCCCCCATATTGAGATTGACAACCGGTTTATATTCGGCAAGCATTTATCGATCATCGGTAGCACGATGGGGACCAGCGTTGATTATGAGACGGTCATGGGGCTGATCTTCCAAGGCAAGCTACGGCCGATCATCGACTCTGTCTATCCGTTGGAAGAAGGCGGCAAGGCGCTACAACGGCTGAGCGAAGGGGATGTCGTCGGCAAACTCGTGCTCCGCATCCGTCAGGAGAATTAAATCATATGTCGGAATTGGGCAGTCAAGTCAATCCAAATAGCGCAGACTATAAGGCTAATTATGCTGGCAATAAGGCGATGGCCGAGCAACTGGCGAAACGGCAACAGTTGGTAGCATCGGATCGATCGGCGCGCGTTATTGATTTGCAGCGACAACGGGGCAAGTTGCTGACGCGCGAACGGATCGAAGCTCTCATCGATCCCGGAGGCGCGTTTCTGGAATTATCGTCGTTGGCAGCCTGGGATATGTACGAGGGCGAAGCCCCCGGCGCGGGCATCGTAACCGGCATTGGGCGAATATCCGGCGTCGACTGCATGATCATCGCCAACGATCCCACCGTTAAAGGCGGCACCTACTTCCCTGAAACGGTCAAGAAACATTTGCGCGCTCAGGCGATCGCCGAAGAAAACCATCTGACGACGATCTACCTGGTCGATTCAGGTGGCGCATTTCTCCATCTACAAGCGGACGTGTTCCCCGACCGCGATCATTTCGGCCGTATTTTCTACAACATGGCGCGCATGTCGGCGGCGGGTATCACCCAGATCGCCGCGGTTCTCGGCTCATGCACGGCCGGTGGGGCCTATATCCCCGCCATGGCTGACGAAACGGTGATCGTTAAAGACAATGGGACGATCTTCCTGGCCGGCCCCCCGCTGGTGAAAGCTGCGACCGGCGAAGAGGTGACGGCCGAGGAACTGGGCGGAGGTGACGTTCACACGCGAGTGAGCGGCGTGGCCGATCATTACAGCGAGACTGAACCTGAGGCGCTGGACAAGGTGCGCGAGATAGTCAGCTATCTCCAGCCGGGCCTTGCCCTGCGGCCGCACACTATCCCGCTTGCTACGCAAATGCCCGAAGAGCCGCTCTATCCGGCCGATGAGCTTTACGGCATCATCCCTGTCGACCCGCGCCAGACTTACGACGTGCGTGAGGTGATTGCCCGACTGGTTGACGGTTCCCGGCTGAGCGAGTTTAAGGCTCGTTTCGGCACATCGATCGTTTGCGGGTTCGCCCATATCATGGGCATCCCGGTCGGCATCGTAGCCAACAACGGGCTATTGTTTAGCGAATCCGCGCTGAAGGCGACTCACTTCATTCAACTCTGTGGCCAACGAGGGACGCCGTTACTGTTCATGCAGAACATCACCGGCTTCATGGTCGGTAAGCAATACGAGAACGAAGGCATCGCCAAACACGGGGCCAAGATGGTGATGGCCGTCAGTAACGTCAACGTTCCGCGAATCACCTTGCTGCACGGCGTAAGCCACGGCGCAGGGAATTACGGCATGAGCGGCCGGGCCTATGACCCGCGCTTTCTGTTCTCCTGGCCCAACAGCCGCATCAGCGTGATGAGCGGTGACTCCGCGGCCGACACTTTATGGATGGTAGGCAAGAAGCAGGTTCTGCGGCAACTGGACAACCCTTCCGAAAGCGATATACAACAAGCGGAAGTCAAATTCAAGCGGCCGATTCTCGATCAATATAACTACGAGAGTGACCCCTATTTCGCCACGGCGCGGCTGTGGGACGACGGCATCCTTGATCCGGTCATGACGCGCACCGCGCTGGGATTGGCGTTCGCCACGACAGGTAATGCGCCGCTTCCGACGGCAGGCTATGGAACCTTCCGCATGTAAGGATTCAGTCGATGAGCAGACAACAGTACGCAATGGGCGATGGCGCTGTCATCTCCTGTCTCGATGAGGGGCAGGGTGAACCGTTACTCTTCATCCACGGATTCACCGGCACTGCTATAGCCGACCATGCCGGATTAATGGATGAATTCCGACCAACGCACCGCCTGATCGGGCCGGATTTGCGTGGCTACGGGGCCAGCCGGCCACCGAATCGCGATTTCCCCGTCGATTTTTATCAGCGTGACGCAGGTGACATGGCCGCCCTACTCGACAGAATTAATTGCGGACCGGTCACCGTCCTGGGGTTCAGCGACGGGGCCGAGGTATCGTTGCTGTTGGCCGCCATGCGCCCGGACCTCGTGCGCGGCGTGGTCGCCTGGGGGGTGTGCGGGGTGATTTCATCAGAAGAAGTGCTGGCCGTTCAATCCTGGCTGCCACTGACGAATTGGGATGAGACGCGCCCTGAGTGGAAGCGACAGATCATCGAGCGGCATGGCGCGGAACAATTTGAGTCAATGATTACCGGTTGGCTCGATGCCGCGAGCGGGATATATGAGCGCGGCGGGGATATCTCTTACAACCTGTCCAATCGAATACAGTGCCCGGTTCTCATCATGAACGGCGACGGTGAGGTGGGCAACACACCACGCGATGTGCGACGTCTCGCCAAGCGAATCCCGAACTGCCGGCTCGAATTCATTGCCGATAGTGGGCACCCAATTCACAAAGACCAGCCGGAGTTGTTCAATGCCAAGGTTCGGGGCTTTGTTGAGGGATTGAAAGAATCGCCATAAAAAAGTGGGGCCTCAATCCCGCTTTTTGTCACTCTGCCGTTGCCTTATCCAAACCGCCACACTACTTAAGGGTCAAGCTAAAGGCCACCAGATCATTGATCTCCGCGGCCGTTAAATCAGTGCCGTAATTCTGATACATCATCCCCTCGGCAAACCCTTCCACGACAAACGCGTTCGGATCCGTAATTGAGGCGCGAATATAATCCTCGGCCGATTGACCGGGCACACGGCTTTCAGCGCGAGTGGCCAACCCGGCTTGCGACGGTCCCACGATGACGACATCTGCCTCCAGCGAATGGCACGTGATGCACCCCGGCGCATTATTGGCGCCGATGGTCGGCTTCGCGAACAACGCTTCCCCATTCTCCACGTTACCAATCGGGGTTGGCTCATCGGACGGAGAATTATTGGGCAAGACATCATCGATGCCGCATGCTGCCAAAGACAGAAGCAACGCACCTATCACCAACAAGATCAATATATTCTTATTCATAAGCAATTGAACACCCTGTCGCCGAGCCATCGACAATCCTCGCTCAGCATCAACTATTCCGATTCTATGCGCTACCGGTGAGCGCGCCAAACCCAACGGGGCGATACATTGTGATCGCCAAAATACGTTTACGAAGCATTACAAGGAGCGATAAAAGATGGGCAGACGTATCAACGTTTGCTAGAATAATAGACTGACCGGTCGGTTTGTCGATATGACAACCGCCGCGCGAGCATTCAACCATGGCTGATTCAGATAAAACCACCCCGCTTCGTGACCCAGGCTCCACAAAGGCGCGCATTCTCGATGCCGCTTTATCGACCTTCTCGCGCAAGGGATATCACGACACACGCCTCGACGACATAGTGGACGAATCCGAGACCTCTAAAGGAGCGATCTACTTCCACTTCGCCAACAAGGAAAGGCTGTTCCTGGCATTGGTGGACCAGTTCGCAGACTTGCTGGAGCGGCGAGTGCTGGATGCGATCGACGGGAAGGCCGAGGGGATGGCTCGCGTTCAGATTGCCCTAGAGACTGTGCTCGATACATTCGGCCGCTATCGGCGGCCGGCCAAGATCTTGCTGGTTCAAGCCGTCGGCCTGGGCAATATCTTCGAGAACAAGCGAGCCGAAGTCAATGATCGCTTTGCCCGCTTGATTGAAGGCTATTTGAAAGAGGCTGTCGCGATTGGCGATATCGAACAAGTCGACACCGAAGTCGTCGCTTATGCCTGGATGGGGGCAATCTACGGCATTGTCATCCGCTGGGTGACAACCGGCGAACCCGAACCCGCCCGCATCATGAACAGCCTCGTGCCCTTGCTACTACGCAGCGTGGGGTATGAAGCAGCCACCGAAGCCGCAGCGCGGCCGTGAGCAAGAGGGTATTCGAGATAACCTCAATGAACGCCATTCACTCACCCGCGCCACGGAGTGAAATCCGGACACCCCATGCGAATGATGTCGCGGAATGGGATCAAGCCGCTAAACGGGACGACGCTCCATATCGATTAGTCAGCCTGTTTGCTCCCGCGCCTCAAATGAATATCGAGCTATTTTTGCGTGGCAGCTTCGGGCAGGAGCGTTTCTATTGGTCTGAACCTGATTCGGCCGAACAGCCGATGACGTTGGCCGGGCTGGGAATAGCCGCCGAAGTTAGCGTGCCCCCTGTCCTGGACAACACAGGCGAAGAACCAACACTGCCCGGCCATCGCTTCTCAGCCATCGCCCGGAAGGCCAGCGACCTGTTTGGCGAGGCGCTCGTTCTACCTGTGGATTGGAAAGTTGATGCCGGTATCGACGAAAATTGGCGACAGCACCCGGCTCGGCCGCGGCTTTTCGGCGGGTTCGCCTTCCAGGATGACTTTATCCCCGATAACACCTGGTCCGTCTTCAGCCCTGCTCAATTTATTCTGCCCCACTATCAGTTTATTCAAATAGATGGCGATAAGTTCCTGACGATCAATGCCCTCGCAGCATGGGATGAAAGTATCGCCGGTTGCCACGCAGGATTGAAAGAAGCCCTGCTGGCACGGCTGGCGCTTGTCCTCCCCGAAGATGAGGGGAATAACTCAGCAATCGATATCAATTATCCGATGTCGGCCGACACATGGGCGAAGATGATCGGCCATGCTACCCACTCAATAAAAGACGGAGAGCTTGAAAAAGTAGTTCTATCACGGGTCTGCGAGATAAGAACCGAACAGCTAATTGATGCGGCGGCCACCCTGCCCTATCTAAATCACAACTATAACGACTGCTATCGCTTTTTCTTCGAGCCGATTCCCTTCAACGCTTTCTTCGGCGCAACGCCGGAACTGCTCATTCGCAAGGAATCCGGCGATATCATCACCATGGCTTTGGCGGGGTCGATCGCCCGCGGACAATCCCCCGATGAAGATAAGGCACTCGCCCGACAACTCCTCACTTCAGAGAAAAACCGCCACGAACATCAGCTCGTCGTGGATACAATTAATAACAGCCTCCGCGATGTGACGACCGAACTCCGGTTTCCGTCGGAACCGGGCGTGCTCAGGTTGCGCAACATTCAACACCTGCTGACACCCGTAAGTGGCCGGCTGGGCGATACTGAAACATCAGTGCTGACCCTGGTTCGCCTGCTGCACCCGACCCCCGCCATGGGCGGCGTTCCGGCGGGTGTGGCGTTGCCGTATTTGCGCCTGCTTGAGCCTGTACCACGGGGCTGGTATGCCGCGCCAATTGGCTGGTTCGACGCATACGGTGACGGCGAGTTCGCCGTGGCGATTCGCTCGGCCGTCTCGCAATACGCGCGCGCCTGGTTATATGCCGGGGCGGGAATTGTGGGCGATTCAGACGCCGAGCAGGAGTGGGCCGAAACGGCGCTGAAGTTCCGGCCAATGCTGGGCGCGCTTGACGTTAAGGAAAGTGCCCCATGGATCTGAGCACGAACATAAACACCCGCTGGATGGCGATCTTTGTCGACGAACTCGCTCGCAATGGACTGGATGCCGTATGCATCGCCCCGGGTTCTCGCTCAACGCCCCTCACGCTGGCCTTTGCCGCACAGCCTGCCATTCGCATCTATCGCCACCTGGACGAACGCAGCGCCGGGTTCTTCGCTCTGGGCATGGCCAAGGCCACTCGAAAGCCCGTCGCATTGGTCTGCACCTCCGGCACGGCCGCCGCGAATTTCCACCCGGCCATCATCGAGGCTTACTACTCCCACGTCCCATTGATCATTCTGACCGCCGATCGGCCGGCCGAGTTGCGTGGCAGTGGCGCGAATCAAACCATTGACCAGATCAAAATGTACGGAGACCATGTGCGCTGGTCTGTCGAAGTGCCGACCCCCGATATTGGCAGCCCCGACGTCACGCTTCGCCATCTGCGCACGCTGGCGGCCAGAGCCTGCGCCACGGCCGGCGGTCTGACGATGGGGCCGGTGCATCTAAACTTCCCCTTCCGCAAGCCGCTGGAGCCAGACCCGTCAGAAAGTGGAAAAGGGGAACAGGAAACCAGCGCAACCGGTTTTATCCCACGCGCGCACACGCTCATTAGCCGCGGCCGCCTGACACCTGATGAACAACAGATCTCGGAGATCGCTGCCCTGATCGCCGAATATCCGCGCGGCCTGATCATCTGTGGGCCGGAATGCCCCGGTGATAATTTTCCCGCCGCAGTCACGGCCCTCGCCGAGCGTTCGGGGTATCCGATCCTGGCCGATCCGTTGTCGAATTTACGCCATGGCCCCCACATCGCGAACGGCTTTGTGCTGGGGGGGCAGCACCTATGGCTCCCTTCTATTACGGAGGCAATGGCGCGGCCCGATATCATTCTAAGGTTTGGCTCAGTGCCGACGTCGGCCGTTCTTGCCGGATATTTGGGTCGTATCACGCCGGTCGCTCATATCCACATTCGTGAGAACGGCGAGTGGGCCGATGATTCGCACCTCACGAGCCGCCTCATCCAGGCCGACCCGTCCACATTATGTTCGCTGGTCGAAGGGCGCCTGGGCGACCATGGCTATCAGGCCGATGGCTGTTGGGCCGCGAGCTTCAAGGAGATAGAAGGCCAAACCTGGGAGCGCGTCACCGAGGCACTGCAAGCCGCCCCGTTCTTCGATGGATCGGCTATCAGGCAAACGCTCACTTCACTACCGGAAAGGTCGATCGTATTTGTCGGCAACAGCATGCCTATTCGCCACGTCGATACCTTCGACCAACCATCGACGCGGTCGATCACGTTCTTCGGCAATCGAGGGGCGAGCGGCATTGACGGCAACGTCTCAACGGCGTTAGGGGTTGCCGCCGCCACGGGGCAACCGGTGACCGCCATACTCGGTGACATCACTTTTTATCATGACATGAACGGCTTGTTGGCCGTCGGGCAACACGATCTGCAAAATATCACCTTTGTCGTGGTCAATAATGATGGCGGCGGGATATTCTATCGGCTCCCGGTGGCCGCTCACGAGCTGCCATTTACCGACCTGTTCCTGACCCCGCACGGTTTAACCTTCGAACATGCGGCCGCCATGTATGGCCTACGTTACGCGACCGTCGCTGATGCGGCCGAACTGGAAGCAGAATTGAAAGTCGACGCAGGCACTGCTCGAATCATTGAAATCAGGACCAACAGCGCTGCAGATTATTCCCAAATGCGCGCCATCTCGACCGCCGTCACTACCGGCTTGGAAACAATCTTCACCCAATCGTGACTCGACCCGGCGACGATGACGCACACAAGAAAACATAGGAGAACTATTCCATGACAGATTGGCAAGTCGTTAAAGAGTACACAGACATTACCTACCACAAGGCCGACGGGATGGCCCGCATTGCCTTTAATCGCCCGGAATCGCGCAACGCATTTCGACCGCTGACGATCGACGAAATGATCGATGCGTTTCGCGACGTATGGATGGACCCCGAAGTTGGCGTTGTATTGCTGACCGGCAATGGCCCGGCCAAGGATGGCAAGTATGCCTTCTGCTCCGGCGGGGATCAACGGGTGCGCGGCCATGCCGGATATATCGGCGATGACGGTGTTGCTCGCCTGAACGTGCTGGAACTGCAGCGCATCATGCGCACCATGCCCAAGCCGGTGATCGCCCTGGTGGCCGGGTACGCCGTCGGTGGCGGTCACGTGCTCCACGTCGTTTGCGATCTGACCATCGCCGCGGAAAACGCCATCTTTGGCCAATCAGGACCGAAGGTGGGCAGCTTCGATGGCGGCTTCGGCTCCAATTACCTGGCATCCATCGTCGGCCAGAAGAAGGCGCGAGAGATATGGTATTTGTGCCGGCAATATTCCGCCGATGAAGCGCTGCAAATGGGGCTGGTCAACAAGGTTGTCCCGCTCGAACAGCTGGAGGCGGAAGGCGTGCAATGGGCCACGGAAATCCTGGAGAAAAGCCCCATCGCCATCCGGTTCCTGAAAGCCGGACTCAACGCCGATCTCGACGGCCAAACCGGGCTGCAAGTGCTGGCCGGCGACGCCACAATGCTCTACTACATGACCGAAGAAGGGCGCGAAGGGAAGGAAGCCTTCCTGGAGAAGCGCAAGCCGGACTTCCAGAAGTATCCCTGGCGACCCTAATACTTCTTCTCTTGCCGAAAACAAACTATGCATGAGTTTGGATTGACGACTGACTGGCTTCGGGCGCGGACGCTGGCTTCGCCCGAAGCCCTGGCGGTCATCACGGAAGGTTCGGCCTATACCTTCAGGGAGCTTGACGCGATGGTCTCCCGGCTCTGCGGCCGCCTGAGGCAGGAAGGCGTCGTGGCGGGAGAACACATCGCGATCCTGATGCCGAATTCACTTGCCGCCGTGTGCGCCATCTTCGCCATGGGTCGATTGGGAACGATCGCCGTCCCGCTCAATACGCGGCTAACCCAGGGTGAAATTGTCTGGCAAATGAAGCGAGCCGATTGCAATCGCATGCTCTGTTCGCCGACCACCGAACCCGTGGCAACCGAAGTTGCGGCAGCGACAGACTTGCCCTTGCATGTTTTTCCCGAAACGCCGGCTGAATGGGAGGCATGGCTGGCCCCATTGCCGATGTCTCCTGACGCCACACTCTCAAATCAAGACCTCAGTTCCCTGCAAGCTATTCAGTTCACTTCGGGCACCACCGGCTTTCCCAAAGGGGCTATGATTACATACGCCAACCATCTATGGGGGGCGATAGGTTCCGCTTTCAAATTGGGCGTCCAGGCCAACGACCGCTGGCTGGTTTGCATGCCGCTGTTCCATGTGGGCGGCATGGCAATCCTGTTTCGCTCTTGCCTATACGGGACTGCTATCGTTCTGCAACGGGGCTTTGATGAAGCAGCGGTTCTTCACAGCCTGGCGGCCGAGAAGATCACGCTGATCTCTCTGGTGCCAACCATGTTGAAGCGACTGCTCGACGCGAATTTGAATGTCGATCGTGCGCCGGATTTAAGGCTAATTCTCCTTGGCGGCGCGGCCGCTCCCGCAAGTCTGCTGGAAAGTGCATTTGACGCAAAGCTGCCTGTGGCCGTCACCTATGGATTGACGGAAACGGCCTCGCAGGTAGCCACCATGCGGCCAACCGAAGCGCGCGCCAAGCCGGGCAGCAGCGGTCGGCCGCTTTTGTTCTCAGAGATCAAGACCGTCGACGAAAACGGGACGATGACCGCCGCCAACCAGCCGGGAGAGGTCGCCGTTCGCGGCCCTTCGGTAATGGCCGGCTACTATGCGGACGAGGCGGCCACTCATGCGACGCTGCATGATGGCTGGCTCTATACAGGCGATATCGGCTATCTGGACGACGACGATGACTTGTGGATCCTCAATCGCCGCAGCGATCTGATCGTCAGTGGCGGCGAGAATATTTATCCGGCCGAGATAGAACGAGTCCTGCGAGTTAACCCCCATGTGGTTGAGGCCAGTGTCGTCGGGCTGCCGCATCCACTCTGGGGCCAACAAGTGGCCGCTCTGGTGCAATTGGACAGGCCCGCGGCGATCGATGAAAATCAATTGCTGAGTTATTGCCGCCAATCCCTGGCCGGGTACAAACAGCCGCGTTTGCTGGCATTCATCGACGAGATGCCGATGACGGGATCGGGGAAAATTCATCGTCATGCCGTACTCGAGTTCCTGTCTAATTCGATAAAACAGCCATGACACACTACACGATCAATAATCTGGGCTATCACGTTGAAGAAAGAGGCACCGGCAACCCGGTCGTGTTGCTCCATGGCTTCACGGGCAGCACGGAGACATGGCGGCCGTTGATGAGCGAGCTTGAAAAAGGTTTTCGGGTAATCGCCATCGATCTGCCGGGTCACGGTCAAACGGAAGCGCCACCCAATGTAGACCGCTATCGGATGGAAGCCGTCGCCGACGGCATCGCCGGCTTGCTGGAGCAGCTGGACGCCGTCCCGGCTCACTGGCTGGGTTATTCGATGGGCGGGCGGATAGCATTGTATTTTGCTTGTCGATTCCCTTTGTTTGTCCGTTCGCTGCTTCTGGAGAGCGCCTCTCCCGGCATCCTTGATACCGATGATCGAGTAGCACGCGCCAAGCAGGATTTCGAGCTGGCACAGCGAATCGAACAGGAAGGAGTCACACATTTTGTGGATTATTGGCAGAACCTGCCGCTCTTCGACACTCAGCAACGACTTTCGGAAGAAACCCGCACCGCCTTACGAACACAAAGATTGCGAAATTCGGCCACCGGGCTTGCGAATAGTCTGCGTGGTATGAGCACCGGCGTTCAGCCTGAGCTGTGGAGCGAACTAAGTAATCTCGGGATGCCCGTTCAGTTAATCGCGGGCAAGGATGACAGGAAATTCGTAGACATCAACCGCAGAATGGCAGCAAAGATACCGAATTCCAGGCTGATGGTCATCCCCAATTCCGGTCATGCTGTGCATCTGGAAGCCGCCGGTTTATATAGCGATCTGGTGCTCGATTTTTTCTCGGATACGTCAAAACATGGCGGACAGCACCTGCCCAATGCTAAAAAGGGTAACGAATACGAGCGAGGCGATTGACAACTGCTTCAGCCACGGGTTGAGGGCCGGTAACTCAGTTGCCCGGTCGATGGCGAGACCATTCCGAACGAGCAGCGGCACTGCCACCAGGAAGAGATATTGCCAAAGCGAGGATGAATTTAACAGACAATAAATAACGGTCAGGAGAGTGGCGAGAGTCAACAACACCCAATGATAAATGCGAGCGCGCGGCAAACCCAAACGCACCGGAATGGAGTTCTTGCCCGCAATGCGATCGGAATCCATATCGCGAATGTTATTCACATTCAGTACGGCCACAGCCAGAAGCCCGCAAGCCGTGGCCGGCAGGACAGTCTCCCAAGAGAATCGATTTGTCTGAAGGAAATAACTGCCGATTACGCCGACCCAGCCGAAGAAGATCAGGACAGCCAGATCACCCAGACCGACATAACCATAGGGCATTTTGCCGGCCGTGTAGGTGATAGCGGCTCCAATTGCGGCCGCACCGAGCAAAATAAAAAGGACTGTGAAGGATAGAGATTTATTGCCGAACACAAACCAGAGAAGCAGGATTCCGGAGACGACGGCCAAAAGCGAAGTCAGCAGGATCGCCCGCTTCATCTGTGCCGGAGTGACCAGGCCACTTTGAACGGCGCGCTTCGGCCCTTGACGCTCCACGTGATCAGCGCCATGGAAGGAATCGCCGTAGTCATTGGCAAGGTTCGACAGGATTTGAAGCAAAATAGCTGTTATGAATGAAAACAGAGCAACCAGCCAGCTGAAAGAACCGTCGGCCGCGGCCAGGCCACTGCCCATGATGATGCAGGCGGTGGCCAATGGCAGCGTCCGCGGCCGCGCAGCATGGAGCCAGACAGAAAACTTCTCTTCCGATGTGATACTCGATGTCATGGTTACGGTTATAACAGAGAGTTACTGCATTAGGTAGTTACACGTGATGAATGAAAAATTGATACAGAACAAGCTTGTATGGGCTGCCGATCATCCCGAAGCACCACAAACCCTGCCCGTTAATGTTGGTCCCGATCTGGCAGTCGGCGGCCGTGATGTGGTGCTGATGGCCGGTCCTTGCTCGGTAGAAAGTTACGAGCAAACACGAATTGTCGCCCAGGAGGTGGCACGAATGGGCGGCCGAATCCTGCGCGGTGGGGCATTCAAGCCACGCACTTCGCCCTATTCATTCCAGGGACTTGGGCATGAAGGGCTTGAGATACTGCGAACCGTCGCCGATGAATTTGGCCTGTACGTCGTCACGGAGGCTCTTGGAGTCGAGCATTTGCCTCTGGTGGCGGAATATAGTGACATCATCCAGATCGGCAGCCGCAATATGCAGCATTACCCGCTGTTGTGGGCTGCGGGTGAAACAGGCAAACCCGTGTTGTTAAAGCGCGGGTTCATGTCGACGATCGACGAATGGCTGAAGGCGGCCGAACATATCATCAGCCGCGGGAACGAGCGCATCATCCTTTGCGAGCGAGGAATCCGCACGTTTGAAACAGCTACACGAAATACACTTGATGTGAATGCCATTGCCCTCGTCAAACAAACCACACCCTTCCCCATTTTGGCCGATCCCAGTCATGGTACCGGTCGGGCCGACCTCGTCATTGCCGGGGCGCGTGCGGCCGTCGCCGCCGGTGCCGATGGCTTACTGGTTGAGTTCCATCATAATCCTGACGAGGCGTTGTCGGATGCAGAGCAAGCGTTACCGCTGTCGTCGTTACCGCGGTTCCGGTTGGAAATCGAAGCGATTGCGCAGGCAATGAAACGGGGGCTTGGTTGAGGCCATGGTCGAAAGCAGGGATCAGGCGACCGGTCAAAGTTGCCGGAATGAACTTAAGGTTGGAAAATCAAAACAACAAATCCAAATGGGAGGACATCATGAAACTCACGATTCAGTCATTCGAGAACGGCGGACCAATTCCAGCCGAATTCGCGATGGGCATCCCTGCCGAAGCAGGCCAGGCGACCTTCGGCCCTAACCTAAGCCCCCATCTTCTTTGGGCCGATGAACCGAAGGGCACGCGATCATTCGCTCTCATCTGCACCGATGTAGACGCCCCTTCCGTGCGAGACGATGCCAACCAGCCAGGCCGCACGGTGCCCTACGATCTGCCGCGGGCTGATTTCTATCATTGGGTACTCGTCGACATTCCCGCGGACATTCACGAACTTCCGAGCGGTTGTGATTGCGAAGGTGTAACGGCCCACGGCAAAGAGGTCGGCAAAACGCCTTATGGGACGCGCGGGATCAATAGCTATACAAGCTGGTTTGCCGGCATGGATAGCATGGAAGGCGATTACGGCGGCTATGATGGTCCGTTCCCGCCCTGGAACGATGAGCGCGTTCACCATTATCATTTCACGCTCTATGCCCTCGATGTGGAGTCATTAGGCCTGGGTGGCGCATTCGATGGCGCTGATGCTCTTCTGGCCATGAAAGGCCATATCCTGGCTTCAGACAATTGGGTCGGCACTTACGCTATATATTCTGACGCGCGGCCGTAGATATTTCATTCAAGGTAGCGGTCAATATATTTCACATGCGTCTTTTTGCTGCTCCGCGCAGACAGGAATGGGGCGAAGTACCTGCTTAGCTATGCGAATATTTAAACCTTAGAATGCGAACCTAAAGGCTGTCACGTGAGCGAACCCTTAACACAATTAACGCTCATCGCCATCTTCGGCATGGGCGCTCAATGGGTGGCCTGGCGATTACGTCTCCCCTCTATACTCTTACTACTCCTCTCAGGCTTCCTGCTCGGCCCAATTCTGGGCTGGATACACCCGGATGAATTGCTCGGCGAAACCTTGTTCCCCCTGGTTTCCATTTCCGTGGGCTTGATACTTTTCGAAGGCGGGCTCACACTCAAGCTAAGAGAGCTTCCTGAAAATGGCCGGGTCATTTTCAGGCTCATCAGCCTTGGCGCGTTGGTTACATGGATAGTAGCCGCTTTGGGAGCGTATTACATCCTGAATTTCGATTGGCCCATTGCGATCCTGACCGGGTCGATACTCATAGTAACCGGACCGACCGTCGTCGGCCCGTTGCTGCGTCAAATTCGGCCAAAAGGAAGGGCGGGAACTATCCTGAAATGGGAAGGTATTCTCATTGACCCTGTTGGGGCAGTGCTGGCAGTGCTGGTATTCGAAGTAATACGATTGGGAGGGGTCGACAGCGTGCCAATTTACCTGCTATTGGGCACACTTCGCGGCCTGGTTGTCGGCCTCTTTTTTGGCCTGCTGGGAGCATGGCTTCTTGTCTTTCTATTGAAACGATACCTCATCCCAGATCACCTTCAAAATGGCGTCACGCTGCTGATTGTCGTGGGATTGTTCACGCTCTCCGATCTCCTGGCACCGGAAGGCGGCCTTCTGACAGTCATCGTCATGGGCATCGCTTTGGCGAATCAATCCCAGGTAGCCATTCATCATATTCTTGAATTTAAAGAAAACCTGCAGGTCCTGTTGCTCGGGTTTTTGTTTATATTACTGGCCGGACGCGTCGATTTTGGAAACCTGAGTCATATCGGTTGGCCCGCCATGTTGTTCATCGCCCTCCTGATCGTCGTGGCACGACCAATCGGCGTACTCCTTTCGACATGGAGAACACCTCTCCCTAACAATGAGCGCTTATTTTTGATTTGGATGGCGCCGCGAGGCATCGTCGCGGCAGCCATCTCTTCCATTTTCGCCTTCCAGTTAGAGGAATTGGGCTATCCCGAAGCCGGCGCGCTAGCCGCTACAATCCTGCTTGTTATCATCGGTACCGTCATCTTTTATGGCCTGACGGCCGGACCGTTGGCGCGACGACTTGGTCTGGCAGAACAGGACCCGCAAGGATTGCTCATTGTTGGCGCACATCCCATTTCCCGAAACTTTGCCGCTGAATTAATGAAGCAAAACGTGCGCACGCTGCTTCTGGATAATAATTATGGCAACATCGTTGACAGTCACCTTGAGGGTTTGGAAGCGTTTTACGGCAACGCATTGTCGGAGGAAATCCTGAGAGAACTCGATCTGAGTGGTATTGGGCGGATGCTGGCTCTCACCGGCAATGACGATATCAATTCCCTGGCCGTGCTCCACTTTCCCGATGTGTTCGGGCGAGCGAATGTTTATCAACTACCCTCAACGCGAGATGGGCATGCCGCTCCGGTTCATCTACGGGGTCGATCGTTGTTTGGTTCAAATGCCACTTATGAGCATATGGAGAAACTGATGGAAGCCGGAGCGACGATCAAATCAACAACTTTAAGCTCATCGTTTAGCTATGACGACTATCTGGCCAATTATGAAAAACGGCCACCAATCCCTCTTGCCGTGGTGACCAACGATTCAAAATTACAGTTATTCACAGAAGACAGCCGCCCAGCACCCAAACCGGGCCAGACGATCATTAGCCTGATCCCCGCAGAGGGCACAAGTGACTAGAGTCAAAATCTGTGGTCTTACGCGTCTGGAGGATGCCGCCGCGGCTTTGGAAATGGGAGCAGATTATCTTGGATTTATCCTCTACCCCCCCAGCCCCCGATCGGCGACTCACGACTCCGTCAGCGATATTGTCCGCGAGCTTAAGAATACGCATTCATCCCGCTTTGCCGGGTCCAATCCTACACAGTTGGTTGGCGTGTTTGTCAATGAAACCCCGGCTTATATGACCGAGGTATTGGACCAATGCGATCTCGACATGGCCCAACTCAGCGGTGATGAGGATGCCGGCGTAGTCAACAATACGGACTCACAAATCCTGGGTCGCGTTTACAAGGCCATCAGACCCCGTTCAACGAATGAAGCCATCAATTTATTGAGTCGCTATACGAATTTGAACACATCTTCTGGAGGATTCGTTCCCTCAATCCTGTTGGACACCCCACACGGCCATCTATACGGCGGCTCCGGCGAGGTGGGTAATTGGGAATTAGCAGCCGAATTGGCAGCCACGATGCCGCGTTTGATGCTGGCCGGTGGGTTGACACCGGAGAATGTATCCATAGCGGTTCGAAAGGTGCGGCCGTTCGCCGTGGACGTTGCCAGTGGCGTGGAGGCCACCCCAGGAATCAAGAACCACGAACTCCTCCGCTCGTTTATTGAAAATGCGAAGAACCCCTGACGATCCGGAAAAAGCGAAATGAGCACAACTCTGCGACCGTTCAAGACCGTGTCCAGTCGCATCGTCTGGTCCTGCCCCTGGTACCGGGTCAGACAAGACGAGATCGTCACCCCTGACGGCCAACCGGGCGTCTACAACGTCATTGAGAAAGCCGACGCCGTGTGGATCGTGCCGGTCACGGCCGACGGCCTAATCGCGATGGTGCATCAGTTTCGCTACACCATTGACGAGTGGTGTTGGGAAGTGCCCGCGGGAAGCGTCAAAGACGGGCAGACGATTGAAGCTGCGGCCCGCGAAGAGCTGCAAGAAGAGGTTGGCGGGGATGCCGGTGAGTTGGAGTACATCGGCCGATCCTATTTGGCAAACGGCATCTGCAATGAGGTGGGCCACATCTTCCTGGCCACTGATGTGCGGCTTGGGCGACCCCATCACGAAGCGGCCGAAGTGATGGTGATCAGTCTGAAATCCATTCCCGAATCGTTAGCGATGGCGAAGTCGGGTCAAATCAGCGATGGACCAAGCGCGCTCGCCCTGCTGCTCTGTGCCGATCGGCTAATGAAACTCATGCCAGATGGATCTTAATACCCTCGGCAACTTCATAGGGAATGCCCGGAACAGCAGCGATCTCCTCGAGGGAAGCTTCCCGTAGCGCCTCCAGGGAGCCGAAGTGGGTCAAAAGGAGTTGCCGACGCCTTGGCCCGACCCCGGGGACACTATCCAGAATAGAAGCCACCCCCACCTTGGAACGCTGTTTGCGATGCCCTTCATTTGCAAAACGATGCGCCTCATCCCTCACCCGTTGGACCAGGTACAACGCTTCTGATCGACGAGGCAACATGACGGATCGTGACTGATCAGGCATGAAGATCTCTTCCTCTTGCTTGGCGAGGGAGGCGATGGGAACCTCACCCTCCAGATCGAACTCACGCAACACCCCCAAACCGACTGCCAATTGTCCCTTGCCTCCATCGATGAGCAAAAGATCAGGGAGGATGGCCCAGGCGGTCGGCCGCTCCGAACGCGCCTTTATCTCTGTCGGATCATGCAGTTCGCCGGCCAGCGTATCCCGATAGCGCTGGAAGCGCCGTGTCAATACTTCCCGCATTGCGCGATAATCATCGTTGCCAACCGTCTGTACATTAAATCGCCGATAGTCGCTTTTCTGCGGTGCACCCTGAACAAAAACGACCATCGAGCCGACCGTTTGTGTCCCCTGGGTGTGGCTAATGTCATAGCACTCAATTCGGGCGGGTGGCGCAGGTAATCGCAATGCGTCCTGCAACTCGGTAATTGCCAGGACATGCTTCGAACGATCCGCCGCCCACTGCTGACGGAGTGTGGCCAGCGTATCGTGGGCATTCTCAGTCGCCATATTGACGAGTTCACGCTTCTTGCCTCGGCGTGGCACCTGGATGGTGACCTTGGTATTCCGTTTGCGGCGCAGCCATTCCTCAATGATGTTAACCTCTTCTATCTCGCTCGGCAGCAAGACTTCTCGCGGGATGTAGGCAGCGTCATCGTAGAACTGGGTCAAAAATTCCCGCAGGACCTCGTGGTCGCTCTCCCCTTCGGTGTTGTCGAGCATGAAGTATTCACGACCGATGAGCTTGCCGTGACGGATGAAGAAGATCTGCACACACGCGTCGCTATCCTCACGGGCAAAAGCGATGACGTCCTGATCGGTGTCGCTGGAGCCAATCACTTTCTGGCGAGCGGTGATGCGCTGAATCGCCTTTAACTGATCGCGATAATCGGCCGCCTTCTCGAATTGCAGATCTGCTGCGGCCTCAGCCATTTTCGCTTCGATACCCCGGATGATGTAATCTGATTTGCCATCCAAAAAATCCATGAGCTTCTGAATATTTTCGCGATATTCCGCCTGGGTGACTGCGCCGATACAAGGAGCATTACAAAGCTTGATGTCGTAATAGAGGCAAGCCCGTTCGTCTTTGCCGGTGATAGTTCGATCACAAGTGAGATAGGGGAATATTTTTCGTAACAAATCCAGCGTTTGCTGTACGGCCCAAGCGGAAGTAAACGGGCCAAAATAGCGCGAGCCATCACGCACCATTCGACGAGTCACGGTCACTTTGGGAAACGGATCGGCCCAATGAACTTTGATATAAGGGTAGCGTTTGTCATCCTTAAGGCGCACATTGAACTGGGGTCTGTGCTGCTTGATGAGCGTCATCTCCAGCAACAAGGCTTCCAGTTCCGATTCAGTAGTAATTACCTCGATATCGGCGATCTGCCGACGCAGGCGCTGTGTCTTGATGGAATCTACATTCGTGTGGAAATAGGAACGTACGCGATTGCGCAGGTTGTTGGCCTTGCCAACATACAGCACATTGCCGCCCTCGTCCTTATGCAGATAGACGCCCGGTTTCGTCGGCAGGTTCTTGAGGAGTTCCTGAATTCGCTCGCTTGGCTGGTACTTCATGACATGCAAAAAAGCGTGCCTGATTCCCAGGACACGCGTTTGATTCTAGCACAAGTTTTCTGTATCACCTGACTACGAGGATATTTTGCTCAGCCTCATCAAGGAGCGCTTGAAAGATGTGATCAGGGAGATTGGCATCGCCCGCACCAAGCAAGAGGAGGCTGGCCTTCTGCCTGCTGATCCATTTCAGCACGAACTGTGGATCATCACCTGAGAGATGCTGATACTGGACCTCTATGGTTTGAGGCTCTAATATGTGGGTAGCTAATTGGCGAGTTTCAAATGCAACGGCCTCATCCTTTGCCCAAACGAGTACGTGTAAGTCGCCTCCTCGTTCAGCCAACGATAAGGCCAGATCGAGAACGCGCCGGCCGACTTCCGAGCCATCATACAAGGCGACGATAGGCCCCATAGCTACTTCCGCCCTGACCAGCAACACAGCCGATGTAGCCCCGGCAATGATAGCCCGCGCGGTCGATCCAAGCGGGGCACGATGTGCGATGGTGTGACCAAGTCGCCCGACAGCCAGCAGATCGGTATCCAGCACAGCGGCCAGCAGTTCCTTGCCGACGAGGCCTCGCATCACCTGAAAGGTACCCGCAACCCGGTATTCGGCGGCGATATCCTGGACTTCCTGTCTGAGAATAGCAGCTCGGGCGCGCAACCGCTTCAGGATCTCCTCTCTTTCTATCCGGCGTAACTCGGACTCGGCAAACAATATCTCGCGGGCAAAGGGCAATTCTGAAAGCCGCAGCAAGTTGATATCCTCAACAAACAAGCCGCGAAGCTCAGCCTTCCATGTCTCCGCCAGCAGCGCGGCGGCCACCAGAGCCGCCCT